>JAYTHN010000247.1:0-4287 GCA_043732505.1 Methylotenera sp. | reverse complement strand
CTTTAGGCGAAGCGCTAGATGTGATTGAAAAAGCTGAACGTGAGATTGGTATGCCGATAGGTATTGAGACTGAGTTTCAAGGTGCTGCTTCTGCTTTTAGATCCTCGTTAAGCAATCAATTGTTTTTAATTTTAGCTGCTATCGTCACGATGTATATCGTGTTGGGGGTCTTGTATGAAAGTTTTATCCATCCGGTGACGATTCTTTCGACATTGCCTTCGGCGGGCATAGGCGCCTTGCTAGCGCTTATGGTGTCTGGAAATGACCTAGGGATGATAGGCATCATCGGTATTATTCTACTCATCGGTATCGTGAAAAAAAATGCCATTATGATGATTGATTTTGCACTGGATGCTGAGCGTAATGAAGGTAAATCACCGCGGGATGCAATCTATCAAGCGTGCTTATTAAGACTTAGACCAATTCTCATGACAACGATGGCTGCTCTATTAGGTGCTTTACCATTGATGTTAGGTAGTGGCGTAGGCTCAGAGTTGCGCCATCCATTAGGTATTACGATGGTGGGTGGGCTTTTAGTAAGCCAAGTGCTGACATTGTTCACTACACCTGTTATCTATCTTACATTTGATAAAGCGGCACAGCGTATACGCGCATGGAAAGTACGCCGTGCAACTTCAGCTTCAACGGCGATATGATTTTTTTAGCAATAGTTGTTTCTTAAGCGCGACTCTTTCTATTTATGAGCTTCTCCGCATTCTTTATCCGTCGACCAATTGCGACCACGCTTTTGACTGTAGGCATTGTGCTAGCAGGGTTGGTAGGCTTAAAACTTCTTCCAGTGGCTTCGTTGCCGCAGGTAGAGTTTCCTGTCATTTCAGTGAGCGCTAATTTACCTGGCGCTAATCCAGAAACTATGGCGTCTAGCATCGCTGCGCCACTAGAAAAATCATTTGGCCGTATTGCGGGCATTGCTGAGATGACTTCTACCAGCTCTCTCGGTTCATCGCGTATTACTATGCAATTTGATTTAGATCGTGATATTGATGGCGCCGCCCGTGATGTTCAGGGTGCAATCAACGCATCTCGTACACTATTGCCCAGCGGTATGTCAAAAAATCCAACCTACAATAAGTCATCACCTGCTGGCACAACGGTACTGATACTTGGGTTAAGTTCTGACACGATGACGCAAGGTCAAATCTATGATGCTGCGTCTACTATTTTAGCCCAAAAACTTTCGCAAGTAATAGGCGTTGGTCAGGTGAGTGTTGGGGGTAGTTCTTTGCCTGCAGTGCGTGTAGATATCGACCCCGATGCACTAAATAAATTTAGTGTCAGCCTTGAGGACATACGCACTGCATTGTCTACCACTAACTCTAATAGACCTCGAGGTGCAGTTGAAACTCATAATAAATATTGGCAGATTTATACGAGTGATCAATCAAAAGTAGCTGAAGATTTTAAACCATTAATTATTACTTATCGCAATGGCGCAGCTATCAAGCTTGCAGATGTCGCAAACGTGACAGACTCAGTAGAGGACGTACAAAATGCAGGTTCTGCAAACGGTAAGCCTACGATTATTGTTAGAGTAGATCCTCAGCCGAATGCCAATATCATTCAGATGTCAGATGCGATCAAACAGCTTTTGCCTGAGTTACGAAATGCTATGCCCGGCGCGATTAAAGTGGAGTTGTTACAAGACCGTACCATCAATATTCGTGCTTCATTGAAAGAGGTATCCCATAGCTTACTCATATCATTAGTACTGGTTGTGTTGGTGGTGCTGCTTTTTTTACGGAATATTCGTGCCACTATCATTCCTGCGCTGGCCGTCATAGTTTCACTCATAGGTACATTTGCAGTGATTTATCTATGTGGCTTTAGTCTGAATAATCTGTCACTGATGGCTTTGACTATCGCTACTGGGCTGTTAGTCGATGATGCTATTGTCGTGCAGGAAAATATCGTGCGGCATATGGAAGCAGGTGTTAGTAGATTTGAAGCCGCGCTACAAGGTACCCGCGAAGTTGGCCCTACAGTATTGTCAATGAGCTTGTCTTTGATTGCAGTATTTACCCCCATCTTACTGATGGGGGGTATTGTTGGGCGGCTTTTTCGTGAATTTGCAGTAACTTTGTCTGTTGCTGTTTTAGTGTCACTTGTCGTTTCACTCACACTAACCCCAATGATGTGCGCAACTTTGTTAAGCGACCATTCTTTAACTTCTAAAAAACAAAGCCGCATTGGCCTGCAATGTGAAAAAAGCTTTAGCTGGTTACATGAAAGCTATGCAAAAAGTTTAGCATGGGTATTGCGGCATAGCTTTATCACAATATTAGTCCTGTTAGCGACAATCGTTTTTAACGTTTATCTGTATGTGGTGGTGCCAAAAGGATTTTTCCCGCAGCAAGATTCAGGACGTTTGACTGGTTCCATCGTGGGTGACCAGAGTATCTCGTTTCAAGCGATGCAGCAAAAGCTTAATCATTTTATTGCCATTGTAGGTAAAGATCCTGCGGTAGAAAATGTAGCTGGATTTCTTGGTGGTGGGCAGCGCAACAGAGGGCAGATGTTCGTCACACTTAAGCCATTGGCCGACCGAGGAGTTAGCGCAGATCAAGTGATTGCGCGCTTACGCGGTAAGCTTGCTAGGGAGCCTGGCGCTAAACTGATGTTGCAAGTGGTTCAGGATATTCGTATCGGAGGTAGAGCTGGTGATGCTCAATACCAATACACCTTGCAAGGTAGTGATTTAGAAGAATTGCGATTATGGGGCCCTAAGATTAATAAAGCATTAAGTCAAATGAAGGAGTTGGCAGATGTAGGTAGCGATGAGGCTGACCGTGGATTGCAGACAACATTGGTTGTAGATCGTAATACTGCAAGTAGACTCGGTCTTACCATGAAATTGATTGACTCAACTTTAAATAGTGCTTTCGGGCAAAGACAAGTTTCTACTATCTATAATCCGCTGAATCAATATCACGTAGTAATGGGGTTGGCACCACAATACTTGCAAAGCTCAGATTCACTTAAAAATCTTTACATTACCACGCCTTCTGGAAGCCAGATTCCATTTTCAACCTTTAGTCATTATAAAATGACGAGTACTTCACTAGGTGTAAATCATCAAGGCTTATACGCAGCAACTACGATTACCTTTAATCTACAACCTGGTGTTTCGCTTGGGCAGGCTACTTTAGCGATTGATAATACATTTAATCAGATAGGGGTTCCAGCTTCTATTCATGGTGGATTTCAAGGTGCGGCCAAAGTGTTTCAGGAGTCTTTAAAAAATCAACCTTGGCTTATTTTAATGGCCATTGTGACGATGTACATTGTGCTAGGTGTGTTGTACGAAAGTCTAATACATCCTATTACGATACTTTCCACCTTGCCATCTGCTGGTTTAGGCGCATTATTAGCATTAATAGCATTTGGCCAAGACCTTAATCTTATCGGCATGATAGGCGTAATATTGTTGATTGGTATCGTACAGAAGAACGCCATTATGATGATAGATTTCGCTCTTGATGCAGAGCGTACGCAAGGATTAAACTCAAAAGATTCTATTTATCAAGCTTGTTTACTTCGTTTCCGCCCGATTTTAATGACTACGATGGCCGCTATGCTGAGTGCTTTACCACTGATGCTTGGTCATGGTGATGGTGCTGAGTTACGACATCCTTTAGGTATCGCCATTGTTGGCGGGCTGATTGTGAGTCAGGTGCTGACGCTTTTCACGACCCCTGTCGTTTATCTCTATCTTGATCAAGCACGTGTTTGGTATCAAAAGCGTAGAAAAACTACGCCTATAAGCAACTATGAAAATAACTGGAATATAGATGAAGTTCACCCATAAATCACCGCTAATGGCGCTCATCGTCTCACTCACGTTTGGGGCTAATATTTCAAGCTGCACGCTAGGACCAGATTACGTAAAGCCTGAAACTGCACAACCTTTACTATTTAAAGAGGCTGCTGGTTTTAAGCTAGCTGAACCTAAAGATGTGATGAGTGAAAAATGGTGGGCGTTATTTAATGATGCACAGCTCAATACACTCGAAGCGCAAGTAGAAGTATCTAACCAAAATATCATTGCCGTGCAAGCACGCTTTCGGCAAGCACAGGCCCTAGTTGCCTCGTCACGTTCTGCCTATTTTCCCCAAGTGACTGGTAGCGCCTCTAAGACGCGCAATCAACCTTCAGGCAATAGTACTAATAGCATCAACGGCCCAGCCATTAGGGATACTAATTCCATCTCTCTCAACTTAAATTGGGAAGCTGATATATGGGGCAGAACTAACCGCAGTGTTGAGGCTA
>JAYTHN010000246.1:0-1190 GCA_043732505.1 Methylotenera sp. | reverse complement strand
GTAAGATAATGATTTTTAATGTAATTGTTATTTTGCAATCTAATGGATACACGCTTAATTTACTGCAAAGACTGTGCGCTCATAAGCAGCTTTGCGTTAAACTGGAAGCCTTGACTGTAAAAAATCATTATATTTTTTTAGATTTAGTTAATTTTGGTGACATTGGCATGAGTTTTAAACATATTGTTTCGCGCGACAACCCGGTATTTAAACAGCTTAAAAAATTGGCAGATAATGCCCGTGAGCGTCGCCTAGAAGGCAAAACCTTACTCGATGGTGTGCACCTAATCGAAGCTTATATTGCAACTTTTGGTGAGCCTGAGCTAGTGATTATTCCAGAAGGTAAAAGCAGTGTAGAAGCTACTGGTTTAATTCAACAATTAATGGATATTGCGACTATTATGTTGCCTACCTTAATGTTTGCAGAACTGACGCCGGTAGCTAGCGCTACGGGTATTTTGGCTTTAGTTAAAACGCCACAATTACCCATACCAATGACCCCAAAATTCGCCCTGATGTTAGAAGATATACAAGACCCAGGCAACCTAGGTAGCATGCTAAGAACCGCAGCAGCAGCGGGGGTAGAAGTGGTCTATTTAAGTGCTAGTTGTACCGATGCATGGTCACCCAAAGCCTTGCGTGGCGGGCAAGGTGCGCAATTTTTGCTGCCAGTGGTTGAACGGATAAATTTAATTGCAGAACTAGGTAATTTTAACGGTAATAGCTACGCAACGACGATGGATGGTGAGTCACTTTATAAGCAAGACTTAACGCAACCAACCGCTTTTGTGATGGGAAACGAGGGCGCAGGGCTAAGCAAATTTGCCTTGCAAGCGGCTACGCATCAAGTGAGTATTCCTATGTATGGTGATATAGAGTCACTCAACGCAGCGGCGGCGGCGGCCATTTGTTTATTTGAGCGGTCTAGACAAATGTCTGCTAAGTAAATGTTATTAAAGTACATATAAGTTAAAAAAACCTTAATTGTAAAAAAGTATTGATTCAATATAGAATTTGGAAGCATTTTTAGTAGAGATTAATAAATAAAAAAAGCTTAACAAATAAAACCTAGCTAATAAATAAAACCTAGCTAATAAATAAAACCAAGCTTAATAAAATAAAAAAAAGAAAACTTAAATGTCGTCACTCAATTATGAAATTTTTGGCAATGATCTACCTTATGTGCAAGT
>JAYTHN010000245.1:0-1191 GCA_043732505.1 Methylotenera sp. | reverse complement strand
TGCGTACTTTGGTTTGGCTGGTTTCAATTCTGGGATTATTACTTGTGCTCGTGCCAGTTCTGTGGAGTTAACACTATAATTTTTGATTAAATTTTTTGGATTCAGTATTTTAATAAATGAAAGGATACTATTGACTGATTGAAGCTAGCCATCCTATTCTATTGGCTTTTGCATCATCCAGAGCATGATGCTGGCGCAGACCGCCCATAAAAGCGTTTTCGACCGCCTCATTAAATGTCTCAATGTCAGGAATATAATCAAAACTCAATACGATAGGATAGTTTTCAAGATTCTTTGGCCAAGTGTTTAAATCACAAAATATATCGAGTACCCAAGGCCAATCCCAATTAAAACTATCCATTGCTAAGGTCACAGGGCAGTTAAATTCGGTTAACCAGTGCTGCAAACGTAGCCGCAGTTCACGCATTGTGACAAGACTATCACCACCTTGAAGATGTGGTAAAACGGCGTCACGGGCAAAATCGCTTAAATCGTTAAAATGATAGCTATCAGATAACTCTACATAAAATTCACGATGGCCATCTTCAGAAATGAGGCCGATACTGATTAAGCGTGGCTCTTCTGAAAGTCCTGTAAATTCAGTGTCAAAGAAAATTATCATTTCTATAGTTTATACAGTATTTAACAGACTTATTTAAGTTCTATGAATTATTTGTTCTCTAGATTTAAGGCACTAAATATTATGTGTTAATAAGTACGAAACTGACCAGCCACAACACCGTAGATATGAAACTGTTCTTTCGGTCGAATAATTTCAAAATCTTCATTTGCTGGAATTAGCACAAATAGCTCTTTCTCTTTACCTAAGGTTTTAATCGAAAATTTATCATCGATAATCGCCACTACAATATCACCTATATTGGCATATGGCCTTCTCTCCACCACGACTGTATCGCCATCTAAAATACCTAAATCTTTCATGGAATCCCCAGCAACAGGAATCAATTTGGTAATAGAAGGTTTTTTAACCAGATGCTCATCAATAGTGATGTAGTCGCCACCTTCATTATAAGCTGCAGTGAATGCGCCGGCTTGTACCGTAGTATTTGAGAGCGGTCGCTCAAAAAAGCGTTTACCAGGATTCAACTTGTTATCAGGTGCAGTATCAAGAAAGCCCATTAATTTTAGTCGCGCTACCAACTTAGAAATGGTCTCTTTAGATCTCATATT
>JAYTHN010000244.1:0-1192 GCA_043732505.1 Methylotenera sp. | reverse complement strand
TTGACGTTATAGCCCGCTTCTTTATCTTGCGTGCTGCTGCCATCCACGCCTTTGTTTGGGCGATTCTGTTTGGCCTGAATCACGCTGGCATCCACGATGCTGATTTCACCCGCCTTAATATACAGTTGCTGACTACTCAGCTGTGCATTGATTTCTTGTAGCAGCGTATCCCATATGCCATCGGCTAACTTCTGGCGAAAGCGCCACAGCGTGCTGTGGTCTGGGACGCTTTGGTCTAAGCCTAATCCAACAACGCGTCGAAACAGTAAGTCACGTGCCAATTGCTTTTCTAATTGCGGGTCGGACAGCTTGTACCATGACTGCAGCAACAACGCTTTGAACATCATCAGTGGCGGCCAAGCCCTTTCGCCAGCGGCTTTGTTGTGAATGCTCATCAAGTGCGCTTCAAGCTTTGACCAGTCCAATAACGCGTGTACGTCATCTAGTTCCGTTAATGCCGCATGCTCCACAATCAATGCGTCTGCCAAGCTCTTTTGCTTCAGGTTCTTCCAGGCCATACCAATCAATTCTCAGATGAAATTTACAGCCTTTATTATCTCATTTCATGGCTGAGCTTGCTTCAATTGCCGCAGCTCGTGCAAAGGTCTCTAATAATATTTCAATCAATTAAACGGTATGAACAGTTTAAAAGCCAAGTCTATGGGAGAAGGGTACATAAATACTTATTATGCGCATACTAGAAATCACAACAAACATTAAACCACTTACCCCACAGCAAGCACGTGTGTCTGCACTTAAACAGCAGAAAGAACGTGCAAGTGATATGTTAAAGGCTGAGAAAGATAGGCAGAAGCAACAGAAAGCAGTTGCTGACATACAGAAAAATAACCAGACATTAGCTAACTTAAGCAGTGGTAATTAAGCGCTTACTTTTGCTTTGTGTTTGCAGTATTATCTGTAGCACAGTAAGTAAAAGTGTTTGCCAGCAAGGCTTTCAAGCTTACACATTTTGATGCACACCGAATTATTAATGTTTTAAATAGTTGATTAAATTAGAAAAATAAAAACACAATTTTCTTTTAATCCGTTTGTCGTGGGTTCGATCCCCGCACGCCCTACCAATATCTAAGCTGCTGCCAGCGATGGTGGCCGTTTTTATTTGTGGCTTGTAAATTTAAAACGGCAAAAATGCGGCGGTGGCAATGCTTTGCATGACGCGCGAAATCAGCCG
>JAYTHN010000243.1:0-4294 GCA_043732505.1 Methylotenera sp. | reverse complement strand
AATAGATACAATGCTTTCAGGCCCAGCTTCTGCTACGCCACCATAAATATTAATGATGCGGCCAGAAATTGCTGTGTCTGGTGCATGAGGAACAAAATTTGTAATAATTTTATCGTCAGTAGGTACTAACTTGTCTTTTGTGAAAATTTCTTCTTTAGCTTTTGTAATATCTGCGCTTGCAGGTTCACCATATTTGGTGATTTTAGCATCACCTAAATATTGTGCTTCTACCCCTAATACTTCATTCGTATCTGGGTCAACTAAATTGCCATTTGGACGATATACGAACCAGTTTAGGCCATCACTTTCTGTAATTTTATTAATATAAATACGAGTACCAGGACTGAGTACAACACGATTGTCTTGGCCCGCAATGATTCTAGGCGATGAACTGAGTTGATCTTTTTCAATCACTAACGGTTGACTTAAAAATGGCGCTATTACATTCAGCGAAATCGTTGAAATCGCGTTTTTTTCTAAAGGTTCTATTACTACCCCTGGCTGTAAAGTAACTGTTTCATGCAACAGGCTAAGTCTAGGCGTGCCACCACTTGTATCAAGGACAACGACATCTCCAGGGTATATTAAATGTGGATTTTTAATTTGAGCGCGATTGAGACGCCATACTTTTGGCCATTGCCACGGATCTTTTAAGAATTTAGCAGAAATCCCCCATAATGTGTCGCCTTTAACTACGACATGACGGTCGGGATGGTTATTTCTCAGTGCAACTTCTTCAGCATGAATGCTGAAGCTTATGCAACAAAACATGAGCAGGGTTATAATGTTGCGAAACATATTGTTGACCTCAGTCAAAAAAACACTAAAAAATAGACGCCAAGACCGCGAAATTACGTTAAATTTATCACGTAATTCATTCAACAATCAAGCTATTATGGAAAAAGCTACTGGTTTAATAAAAATATATGAGCTTTGATTAGAAAATATTGTCTTTTATGAATGTAATTTAGTATTAATAGA
Source organism: Methylotenera sp. (assembly GCA_043732505.1). GTDB lineage: Bacteria > Pseudomonadota > Gammaproteobacteria > Burkholderiales > Methylophilaceae > Methylotenera. The sequence goes on along the minus strand of JAYTHN010000243.1, from coordinate 3,313 downwards.
CACAACAGGGCATTTATGGCAATTTTAAATATACTTAACTATCCAGATCCGCGTTTGCATACGGTGGCAAAACCTATAAAAGAGGTAGATGCAACTGTTCGCCGCTTGATAGATGACATGGCAGAAACGATGTATGACGCACCTGGCGTAGGTTTAGCCGCTACTCAGGTGAATCAACATATACAGTTAATACTGATTGATACCAGTGAAACTAAAGATCATTTACAAGTGTTTATTAACCCGAAAATTATCGCAAAGAGTGGCGAGAAAGAGTACGAAGAGGGTTGTTTGTCCGTGCCGGGTATCTATGAAAGTGTAACCAGAGCTGACAAAGTGACAGTTGAAGCTTTAGACCATGAGGGTAAAAAATTCACTTTAAAAGCGCAGGGCTTAATGAGCGTATGTATTCAGCATGAAATGGATCATTTGTTGGGTAAAGTGTTTGTTGAGTATTTATCGCCACTTAAACGTAACCGCATTAAAAGCAAAATGGTAAAACTGCAGCGCGATAGGTAAATACTTGTATTGGTATTCAAATACTCGCATTTAAACTTTGCTGTTCGTCGGCTTTCAACTCATTAAGTATCTAATCATATGAAAATCATCTTTGCTGGTACGCCAGAGTTCGCAGTACCTGCACTGGCGATGTTAATGCAAGCTGGCCATGAAATTGCGATGGTGCTCACCCAGCCTGATCGTCCAGCGGGACGGGGCATGAAACTTAAAGCGAGTCCAGTTAAAGTGCTGGCAACACAGCATAAACTCTATGTATTTCAACCCGCCACTCTAAAAGACTCTGAGGTACAAAGACATATTAGCGAAATCAGCGCAGATGTGATGATAGTAGCCGCTTATGGGCTAATTATTCCAACGGTTATACTGAATATGCCTCGTTTTGGTTGTTATAACATCCATGCATCAATATTGCCACGTTGGCGCGGTGCGGCACCCATTCATCGCTCATTATTGGCGGGTGATACTGAGACAGGTGTGACGATTATGGAGGTAGTGCCAGCCTTAGATGCGGGTGCGATGGTGAGTCATGGTAGTGTGCCGATTACGGAGTTTGATACGACCCAAACTTTGCATGATGCATTAAGTAATCTTGGTGCAAAACTAATGCTTGCTGCGATGACGACTTTAGAAAAATACGGCAAACTACCAGCCATGCCACAAGATGAATCATTAGTTACCTATGCACACAAGTTAGAGAAATCAGAAGCGGCTATTGATTGGCACAAAAGTGCACTGGAAATCTCACGTCAAGTGCGCGCCTTTAATCCATTCCCCGTGTCACAAAGTACACTTTTAGGCGAGGTTTGCCGTATTTGGATGGCTACCTCGATTATTAGTAATACTAAAGCCAACGCAGGTGAAATCGTTAATGTGCAAGATGGCATCAGTGTAGCTTGCGGTGAAGGAGTATTATATATTACTGAATTACAGGCGCCTGGTGGCAAGCGCATGAGTGCGCAAGTTTTTGTGCAGGGCCATAATTTAAAAATTGGTGATAAGTTTACCGCCGATTAGCCTAATTTTTATCGCTTGAATTTTTAGCGTTAGCCATCATCTCAACCATAGTGATATCGTGAAAACTAGGAGAGCATAATGCTAAGTAATTGGCATAAAACAACCGTGTTAATGGCAGGTATAGTTGCGCTATTTGGCATAGTAGGCGCTACGCTTGGAGGTACGGGCGGCATGATGATAGCCTTGTTAATTGCAGCTGGAATGAATATATATATGCATAATGGTTTAGTGATAAAGCCGTGCTGAAAATGTACGGCGCGCAAGAAATCACTGCAGATAATATGCAATTCCGTCACTACTTCAACATGGTGAAGGAGCTTGGACAAATCGCAAAGCTGCTGATGCCTAAGGTCTACATTATGAATGAGCCGCAACTCAATGCCTTCGCTACTGGCCGAAATCCAGAAAATGCCGCGGTAGTAGCCACTACTGGCATTATGCAAATTTTAACCGAACGTGAGTTACGCGGCGTAATGGCATATGAGCTATCGCACGTTAAACATCGAGATACCTTAATTTCTACTATATCTACAACACTTGCGGGCGCTATATCTTCTATTGGCAGTTTTGGTATGTTGTTTGGCGGTGGCCATAATGCTAGTGGGGAGCGAAATGTAAACCCAATTGTTGCAATATTGATTATGATTTTGGCGCTTTGGCAGCCATGTTGATACAAGTGGCTATCTCACGCGCGCGTGAGTTTGAGGCAGATAAAGCCGGGGCAGAGATGAGTCGCGACCCTAAAGCTTTGGCTAGTGCATTAGAGAAGATTCATAATTATGGGAACAAATTACTAATGAGACTGCGGAGGCGCATCCTGAAACTGAGCAGATGATAATTATTAATCCGTTATCGGGTGGTGGGTTGAGGGGGGTTGTTTAGTAAACATCCGGAGACTGAGGAGCGGGTGGCGAAGTTGATGGCGATGTCGAATCAATTTTAGACTCATCATATGAATCCTGATCAAGTTATTGATGAGCTTATTTCTTACAGACTAGGTGCGGTTAACGCACTTACTCATTCATTAAACCTTTGTAAGGTATTTGACAATCCTAAGACTATAGAAATTTACTTTGACAATAAGTTAACAATTTTCGGTAATTCAAATGCTTATACTAATCCAGTTATTGCGTCCGGATTGATTCATTGTCGTGTGCTACTTGAATTCTTGGGATTACGTCTTACGAAAAATCGCTTAAGTAATATAGGATAACGTAAGCTAGATGATGTTGGAATTGAGCATTATTTTGATACAAAGGGATTGCCCTTAAAACAACTTAGTCTAGCTCTAACTAGCTACCTTGGGCAAAGAGAAGACGCTGAAAAAGCATTGGTATCTGTTTTTAGTACAGCCAACAAAGGTCTTGCACACATCACTTCAATACCTACTACAGTAGAGCTCAGTTTGTTGGAACTTGCAAGCCGTGGAGTTGAGTCATTGATTATCAGCCATCTATATACTCCAATGGGCTTAGTTGTTCCTGATTATAAAATTGTCCAAGAGAAGCTTAATAAAGATAGTGTGGGTTGAAATAGCTCGCTTTCGCGTGACATGCGAGTTATTTTCTTTTGCTTAGCCAAAAGAAAATAACCAAAGAAAAGGCTACCCCCTAGCGCTTGATTCCTGTGCTGCTCAGCTTCATGGGAGTCAATCGGAAACTCACTTCGTTCATAAGACCGCAAGGGTCTTATATCTTAAAAGTCAGCTATATTACTCTACAGGCATGGCAGTCTGCTGGGTCTAAGGGACAACAAGCCCGAGGGGAAGCCTTTGACGTCATGC
>JAYTHN010000242.1:0-4302 GCA_043732505.1 Methylotenera sp. | reverse complement strand
TGCTTAATGTTGCCTTGAGAATACCCATGCGCTGTGACATAGGAATAACGCCTTGGCCCTGATCTAGCACTCATTTTACTACTTCGGATTTTAACTCTACCGTGTAAATCTCTTTGGACCGCTTTTCCGTCTGATTACCCATTTGAAAATACATGCTACTTCAGATCAAAGTGTCTGTTATTTTCAACAGGGGTCAGATTGAAACGTGCAGAGTGGGTGGAGGCGCGACCCGGAGTCGAACCGGGCTAAACGGCTTTGCAGGCCGCGGCATAACCGCTTTGCTATCGCGCCATTGATATGATGTTAACCACTAAACAACTTAAAAAAATAAACTTAAGTTACAAGTATATTTTAAGTATTTCAACAAACCTAGCATTACAATGCTTAAACTAAAACGGCGAAAGCATTTTGCTTTCGCCGTTTTATGCCGTATCAATTAAATCACTTTTATAGTTTACTAAAAATCTAAATTTGATTTAATCCAAAATTTGGAGCGGGAAACGAGACTCGAACTCGCGACCTATACCTTGGCAAGGTATCGCTCTACCAGCTGAGCTATTCCCGCGTCGTTAAGACAGGCGCCATTATATCGGTTTTCAGAACACCGTCAAGACTAAACGACACACTTAATGCTTATTTATTTCAGTTTTACTTTCCCATTAATTTTGGCCACGCAGACTTAAGGTAATAAGCCATTGATACCAATGTTAAAAATGCGGCAATTACAATTAAAAGGTGTCCAACATCTCTGGTTTTAAATATTCCCATGCTACCCAAATCCAGATTATCCCAATACAACAAAAATAAAATCGCCATCATTTGCACTGCAGTTTTTACTTTGCCTATCATTGCAACACCAACGCTACTAGCTTGACCTTCGCCTGCCATCCATTCACGAAGGGCGCTCACTGCTATTTCACGCCCAATGATAATCAAGGAAACAATTGCACCTACACGACCAAACTCTACTAGCACGATTAGCGCTGCTGCCACCATAAGCTTGTCTGCCACGGGGTCTAAAAATGCACCAAACGCTGAGGTTTGATGCCAACGTCTGGCTAAATAGCCATCTAGCCAATCAGTAACGGCTGCAATCGTAAATACTATAGTTGCAAAAATATTAACCATATGAGATGGCATAGCACTTAATTTGTGTAGGTTTTCAGGCCAGTAAAATGCGCTTACAAATACGGGAATAAGCAAAATGCGTAACCATGTAAGCATGGTAGGAATATTAACTTTCAATTAACACTCCCAAAAACTCAATGCTATTGTTTGTCAATGCAGCTCTCCGTATATTTTTTCAGCTAAATTCTGGCTTATGCCTTCAACGTTAGCAATTTCATCAATACTAGCACTTTTCACACCCTCTAAGCCACCAAAGCGGGTCAGTAAGGCTTTACGGCGTTTAGCACCTATGCCTTCAATATCTTCTAAACTGGAATGCATACGCGCCTTAGCGCGCTTGGCTCTGTGGCCTGTTATGGCGAATCGATGAGCTTCGTCGCGAATTTGTTGTAACAGGTGCAAACCTTTATTATCTTTTTCTAAATTGAGCATCTCGCCCGTATCAGAAAAAATCATGGTTTCTAAACCTGGCCTGCGCTCCTCACCTTTAGCAATGCCTACTAACAAAATATCCTCTAAGCCTACTTCTGCCATCACTTCAATCGCTATACCAAGCTGACCTTTGCCACCATCAATAAATACTAAATCTGGCCGCACACCCTCGCCTGCTGCTACTTTTTTATATCGTCGCGTCAGCACATCTCGCATGGCCGCATAATCATCGCCAGGCGTAATGCCCGTCACGTTATAGCGGCGATATTCGCTATTTTGCATATCACCACGGTCGAACACTACGCAGCTGCCTACGGTGGCCTCGCCCATAGTATGGCTAATATCAAAGCATTCAATTCGCTCGGTGGTGTCAGGCAAACGCAGCGCCTCACGCAATGCAAGTAATTTAGCGGTTTGATTTGCGGAAGTTGCAGCGCGCTGGCCAAGCGCTAGTTCAGCATTGGTTTGAGCCATTTTCAGCCAAACGCGCTTATCTCCAATGGCATTAGTGTTGATTTTAACTTTGCGCCCTGCTTGCTCAGTGAGCACTTCTTCTAGCACTTGCGTTTCAATCTTAATGCCAGTCACAATTAAAGGCGGCGTATTTTGCGCCACGTAATGCTGCGCTAAAAACGCTTCCATACTATTTTCTAAAGTTTCACCATCGGTATTTTTAGGCATATAACTTCTATCACCCAAATGGCGGCCACCACGTATCATCACCAAGTTAATGCAATGCTGGCCTTGCAACTCTGCACAGGCAATAACATCCGCATCTGATACATTAAAGTCACTCACAAACTGCTTGGCTTGTACTTGACGCAATGCCTGCATGCGGTTTCTAAAGACGACTGCCATCTCATACTCTTGGCTTGTCGCCGCCGTATTCATTTGCTCGCCTAACGCATCGATTACCTCGTTAGTTTTCCCCTGTAAAAACATCGCAGCTTGATTCACATCATTGTTGTAATCAGCCTCTGAAATAAAGCCTACGCAGGGGGCAGTACAGCGCTCAATTTGGTGTTGTAAACATGGGCGACTACGGTTGGTGAAAACAGAGTTTTCGCAAGTGCGCAGCTTAAATACTTTTTGTAATAATTGAATACTCTCGCGCACAGCCGTTGAGTTAGGAAAAGGCCCGAAGTATTGATTACCTTGGTGCTGCGCACCACGATGAAAAGCCAAACGGGAAAATTTATCATTGGTTAAGGTGATATATGGGTAGGATTTGTCATCTCGAAACAACACGTTGTAACGCGGCATTAAGCCTTTAATCATGTTATTTTCAAGCAACAAAGCTTCAGCTTCGCTACGTGTAACAGTGGTTTCGATTTTGGTGATATTACTCACCATAATCCGCGTACGTGGGCTAGGTAAGTTTTTGTTGAAATACGAGGAAACGCGCTTTTTGAGATCTTTAGCTTTACCTACATAAATCACCTCATCAGCGGCGTTAATCATGCGATAAACGCCAGGCAAGTTAGGTAGGTTCTTTAAGATTGGCTTCGGGTCGAACATGACATGATTATCAGACATTACTTTATTTTAACACCAGCACTGTAGTTACGCAGTTGACTGTGTCTGAATAGATAAAAATTTAATGAGGGTAAGTTTGTATGTAAAAACATCTTTATCCTTCATACCAGCGGAGGCTGATATCCAGTAAAAGTGCAATACGCTATGATTTACTTTTTAGCTAAGATCCAACAGTCAAATAGTTTGTGTATTTAGTTTTATTACTACATCTATTGACATGTCGCCTGACTAGATACCAACCTCCGCTGGTATGACGAATTTTGAAAGTTTTGTTTGGTGATTAAGTAGTTTTAGCCTCTGCAAGACGCAATAAACGCGCCTCTTCTGCCTTTTTTGTATCATCTATTTCGCGCATCACACTTTTCAAATCAACCGCTTTAGTATTTTGTTTAAATCGGCCAGTGAGCTCAGTTTCTAAGGTTAAATTGCCATGCGCGTACAGTGCCCAAATTTCTTTTCCATACTGAGTTATAAGCAACTCAGGGGCAAAACGGCCAAAGTAATCTCGCAGATTTCCAACATCACGTTCAAGCATAGTGCTCGCGTGGTTATTGCCTGCGGCATCAACCGCTTGGGGTAAATCAATAATCACTGGACCATCTTCAGCCATCAAAATATTAAATTCAGATAAATCGCCATGCACGATGCCAGCACATAACATACGCACTACTTCTTTCAACAAACTAGCATGATGAATACGCGCATCCTCTGCACTAAACTCCACATCATTCAGCCTAGGTGCTGCATTCCCATGCGCATCAGTCACTAATTCCATCAGCAATACGCCCTCGTAAAAGTTATACGGCTCTGGCACACGCACGCCTGCATTAGCTAAACGATACAAAGCATCCACTTCTGCACTCTGCCAAGCTGCTTCTTGCGACTCTCTACCAAATTTTGAGCCTTTAGCCATCGCGCGACCTTGACGACTATTTTTAACTTTACGACCCTCGGTGTAATCCACACTCTGTCGAAAACTGCGCTTATTAGCTTCTTTATACACCTTAGCGCAACGCACCTCATCACCACAACGCACTACATAAACAGTCGCTTCTTTACCACTCATGAGTTGGCGCATCACATCATCAATCAAGCCATCTTCTAAGAGTGGTTCTAGTCTTTTTGGAATTTTCATATTAACGGATGATAGGTGCGAACTGCATCAGCGTCAATCTTAGTTAAATTGATTACATAGCCTTCACACAA
>JAYTHN010000241.1:0-4305 GCA_043732505.1 Methylotenera sp. | reverse complement strand
AATTTGGCAAGATATGGGCTGTGCTAGGCCACGGTGGTATTGTAGTGTTTGACGATACCGTTGATATGGCGAAAATGGCACGTTATGCCTTTGAATTTTGCTCCATTGAGAGCTGTGGAAAATGCACGCCATGTCGCATAGGGGCTGTACGAGGAGCTGAAGTGGTTGATAAGATTATTGCAGGCAAAGACGTGGTGAAGAATATAAAATTGGTGCGCGATTTAAGCGACACCATGTTGAATGGTTCATTATGTGCACTGGGCGGTATGACGCCTTACCCAGTATTAAGTGCGATGAATCACTTTCCAGAAGATTTTGAATTGAAACAGGCTAAAGCTGCTGCCTAGGCATTATTAATTAAGCACGGCAAAAGAGAATATACGATGGACGACATTAAATACAGCAACACGCATCATCAATATGAGCATAGCCGCACGAACTATGATGATCAGCTTGATTACGGCACGCCTGCGAGTCAGTCTGATACACAAATCACGCTGACTATCGATGATAGAGAAATCACCGTGCCAGAAGGCACGTCTATCATGCGTGCTTCCATCATGGCGGGTATTAACGTACCTAAATTATGCGCAACTGATAGCTTAGAGCCGTTCGGTTCTTGCCGCTTATGTGTGGTGGAAATTGAAGGTCGTCGCGGGTATCCAGCATCGTGCACCACACCAGTGGTTGAAGGCTTAAAAGTACATACGCAAACGTCTAAATTAGCTGACATTCGTCGCGGTACGATGGAGCTATATATTTCAGACCATCCGCTAGATTGCCTCACTTGTGCAACCAATGGCGATTGTGAATTGCAAGATATGGCAGGCGCAGTAGGCTTGCGAGAAGTGCGTTATGGCTATGAAGGTGAAAATCACCTAAAGGCTGAAAAAGATGAATCAAACCCTTATTTCACGTTTGACCCAAGTAAATGTATTGTTTGCTCACGTTGTGTCCGTGCTTGCGAAGAAACACAAGGTACGTTTGCACTTACTATCTCTGGCCGCGGCTTCGAATCAAAAGTAGCGTCAGGTTTGGGCAACTTTATGGGTTCAGAATGTGTATCTTGCGGCGCTTGTGTGCAAGCTTGCCCAACGGCTACATTAATCGAAAAAACTGTGATTGAAGCTGGTGTACCAGAGCATAAAGTCACCACTACTTGCGCATATTGTGGCGTAGGTTGTTCGTTTGACGCGGAAATGAAAGGCGAAGAAGTGATTCGCATGGTGCCCAATAAAAATGGCGGCGCGAATCATGGTCATTCATGCGTAAAAGGCCGTTTTGCTTGGGGCTACGCAACGCATAAAGACCGCATTACCACGCCGATGATCCGTAAAAGTATTCATGACGAATGGCAACAAGTCAGCTGGGATGAAGCATTTAGTTACGCTGCGAGCGAAATCAGCCGCATTCAAAACAAATATGGCAAAGCCTCTGTGGGTGGCATTACATCATCACGTTGCACCAATGAAGAAGTCTATGTAGTGCAAAAATTAGTCCGCGCTGTGTTTGGTAGCAATAACGTAGATACCTGCGCGCGCGTCTGTCATTCACCTACAGGTTATGGTTTAAAACAAACCATAGGTGAATCAGCAGGTACACAAACTTTTGACTCTGTGATGAAATCAGACGTGATTTTTGTGATTGGTGCAAATCCAACCGATGGTCACCCAGTTTTTGCTTCACAAATGAAACGCCGCTTGCGTGAAGGTGCAAAACTGATTATTGCTGACCCACGTGCAATTGATTTAGTCGCTTCTCCACATGTGAAAGCAGACTACCACCTTAAATTACAACCTGGTACTAACGTTGCTTTAATTTCGGCAATCGGCCATGTGATTGTGACTGAGGGTTTAGTTAACGAAGCCTTTGTAAAAGAGCGCTGTGAGTGGGATTCTTTTGTCGCTTGGCGTGATTTTGTCGCATTAAAAGAAAACTCACCTGAAGTATTAGGTTTAGCGATGGGCGTACCAGCAGAAGAATTGCGCGCAGCAGCAAGATTATTTGCTACCGGCGGCAACGCTGCTATTTATTATGGTTTAGGCGTCACTGAACACAGCCAAGGTTCAACCATGGTGATGGGTATTGCTAACCTTGCCATGGCAACTGGCAATATTGGTCGTGAAGGCGTGGGTGTCAACCCATTACGGGGTCAAAACAACGTGCAAGGCTCTTGTGATATGGGTTCTATGCCACACGAGTTTCCAGGTTATCGTCATGTATCAGATGACGCAACACGTGCACTGTTTGAATCTGCTTGGGGTAAGCCATTAAGTAACGACCCAGGTTTGCGTATTCCAAACATGCTGGATAATGCGATTGATGGTAGCTTTAAAGCGCTGTATTGTGTAGGTGAAGACATCGTGCAATCTGACCCAAATACGCAACATGTGACGCATGCACTGGAGTCTATGGAATGCGTGATTGTTCAAGATTTATTCTTAAACGAAACTGCAATGTTTGCGCATGTGTTTTTCCCAGGCGCATCATTTTTAGAGAAAAGCGGTACGTTTACCAATGCAGAGCGCCGCATTTCACCAGTCCGCCGTGTGATGACGCCTAAGAATGGTATGGAAGATTGGGAAGTGACAGCCGCATTATCTAATGCACTTGGTTATCCGATGGAGTATAAACACGCTTCTGACATCATGGATGAAGTCGCTAGACTGACTCCGACGTTTAAAGGTGTAAGTTTCAAAAAGCTAGATGAACTTGGTAGCATACAGTGGCCATGTAATGATGAAACCCCAACTGGTACGCCAACAATGCACATTAATGAATTTGTACGAGGCAAAGGCAAATTCTTTGTGACGGAATATGTGCCTACCACAGAAAAAGTGACCCCTAAATACCCATTGATTTTAACTACAGGTCGCATCCTTTCACAATACAACGTAGGGGCGCAAACACGCCGTACGAAAAACGTGGCTTGGCATGCTGAGGATCTTGTTGAAATTCATCCGCATGATGCAGAAGAACGCAGTATTAAAGAACATGATTGGGTCGGTATCAAAAGCCGCGCGGGTGAAACCGTATTACGTGTAAAAATCACAGAGCGTGTACAGCCTGGCGTGATTTACACTACCTTCCACCATCCAGAATCAGGCGCTAACGTTATCACCACGGATAGTTCAGATTGGGCGACTAATTGCCCTGAGTTTAAAGTGACGGCGGTGCAAGTTACACGTGTGAATCAGCTTTCTGACTGGCAGCAACATTACCAAACATTTAGTGAAGCACAGCTGGCTTATGCGGGAAAAGACTCAGAGGCAGCTAAAGTTGATTGATAACGAATAAGTCGGCTGAGTTTTTCTGACTATGCTAATTCTAGATGCCTCTTTAAGCACTTTTGACGTTGTGAGATGGCGAGATATTGAATATCAAGCTGTTAGCGATCAATTGGCAGAAGAAGTGCCAGTAGCACTTATTTACAATGGCATTTCACACGCGGTGATGTTGGCAACGCCACAAGATTTAGAGGATTTTGCATTAGGTTTTTCCTTATCAGAAAGAATTTTAAGCCACAAAAATGAGTTGTATGGTGTTGAAATTCGTGGACAAGAAAATGGTATAGAACTCTATTGTGAAATAGCGACTGAAAGATTTGTTCAGCTTAAAGACCGCCGTCGAACACTTGCAGGTAGAACTGGTTGCGGTTTGTGCGGATCGGAAAATCTTGAGCAAGCAATGCGCTATCCACAAAAATTAAATACTCAAATAGTTTTTCAAAAAGCGGCAATTCAACTCGGCTTGCAGGCGATGCTCTTACAGCAGAAGCTGCAACAACAAACTGGTGCTACACATGCGTGTGCTTTTGTATTGGAAGATGGTTCTGTAAATATAGTGCGCGAAGATGTAGGCAGACATAATGCCTTAGATAAACTGATAGGCGCGATTGCAAAAAATAAACAAGATGCTGGTTTTGTAATCACTAGTAGTCGAGCGAGTTATGAAATGGTACAAAAAACGGCTAGTGCAGGTATCAACATGCTAGTGGCTATTTCAGCACCAACAGGCTTAGCCGCTAGAGTTGCCGAGCAATGCGGGTTAACTTTAGTAGGTTTTGCGCGTGAAAATAGCTATGTGGTTTATTCGCATCCTGAGAATTTAATCACTTAGAGATTTAATGGCATAAAATTGAATAGTAGTAACGTTATTCACTAAAATAATCGCAATATAATCGTTAGTAAAGAACAATTTAAGTATGCAAATAGATCATTTAGTCACGATGGCCAACCAAATTGGCGATTTTTTTAAATCCTTCCCAGATCAAGCGCAAGCAAAAAAAGATATTGCACATCATCT
>JAYTHN010000240.1:0-1196 GCA_043732505.1 Methylotenera sp. | reverse complement strand
ATAGGTCACAAGGAATAATAGGAAACTTCATTTGGCGGGCGTAGCTGGCAATATCTTTCTCACTGCAATAAGCTAATGGGCGAATCACAATATTTTGTTTATCGTTTGTAGCTAGCTTAGGCGGCATCGCTTTCATTTTTGCACCAAAGAACAAGTTCAAAAACAAAGTTTCTACAATATCATCACGGTGATGCCCAAGCGCGATTTTATTAGCGCCTAGCTCTTTTGCGGTGGTGTAAATCACGCCACGACGTAAACGTGAACATAATGAACACGTCGTCTTACCTTCGGGTATTTTTTCCTTAACGATAGAATAAGTATCTGCTTCTACAATGCGGTAATCAATGCCAAGTTTTTCAAAATAAGTCGGTAAAATATCCGCAGGGAAACCTGGTTGCTTTTGATCTAAATTCATCGCGATCAATTTAAAGTTGATAGGCGCACGTTCTTGTAGTGCTAACAATATCATTAACATGGCATGAGAATCTTTGCCACCGCTCATGCACACCAGCACGGTATCGCCGTCTTCAATCATGTTGTAGTCGCCAATGGCTTTGCCCGTAGCGCTGATTAAGCTGTTACGCAACTTGATGAAGTTGTTAGAATGGTTTGCTGGTAAATGTTTAATCATAGTTTTAATTTTAGAGATTTAAAGACCGTCCACCATCAACTGCCAGCACATGACCAGTAATAAATGGCGCATCTACGATTAAAAATTTAACCGCTTTTGCAACGTCTTCAGCTTCGCCTACACGTTTAAGTAATGTTTGGTTAATCACACGTTGACGATACACTTCGTCAAACTGCGGGTTATTTTCTGGCCATTGTACAGGTCCAGGCGCAACCGCATTGACCCGTACTTCTGGGCTTAATTCATGCGCTAAAGATTTTGTTAAGGTGACCAAACCTGCTTTTGCCACACTATATACAATGTAACCTTTTTTCGGGCGTTCAACATGCATATCAGTAATGTTGATAATGCAACCATGATGCTTACGTAGATCGGGTGCGGCAGCTTGCGACAAAAATAATGGTGCTTTTAAATTGCTTCCCATTAAGTCTTGCCATTTGGCTTCATCGATATCGCCAATTTCACTCGCATAATAAGTCGATGCATTATTGATGAGCACGTCTAAACGGTCAAAATGTTTAACAGTTTCGGCCACTAAATTTGGTAAGCCAGCGATATTGAGTAA
>JAYTHN010000239.1:0-13458 GCA_043732505.1 Methylotenera sp. | reverse complement strand
TTAAGTATGTCATCAAATAAAGTCTATTTAGTTAAAGAAGTTGAAGAAAAGTTAAAAGCAGAACTACCACATTGGTATTTAGAAAGTGGCTGGATACGCCGCAAATACAAAACCAGTGGCTGGAAAGCAACATTGATGGTAGTGAACACAATAGGGCATTTGGCAGAGGCGGCTTGGCATCATCCTGATCTAACCATGTCTTACGCATTTGTCATTGTGAAGTTATGTACGCATGATGCAAAAGGCATTACTGATAAAGATTTTGAATTAGCCATTAAAATAGAGCAAGTAATCGCTTGGCAACCTGCTAAAGAGTCAGGCGCATTAGAAGGTACGCCGAATGATGATGCTAGATTTAAGTATATTAAATATGATTAAACTTATTTAATTGACCAATGCTTATTGCGCCAATGCTTTTGTTGGGTAGCATTTAGAAAAGTCCAAGCCACTATGCGGCTTTTCTTTTGGCCCTGTGACATATCTATCGTTTTTACTGTAACCGCATTGGCATTTTTAAGTGCGCGATAAACGCCAGGCAAGGTTGTGGCCTTTGAGATTAATGTAGTGAACCAGAGGCATTGACTTTTAAATATCTGACTCTCTTTAATCATTCGATTAACAAATGCATCCTCACCACCTTCAAAATGAAGCTCTCCATTTTGTCCGCCAAAATTGAGTAGGATTGGTTCATTTTTTTCTTTATTTTTACTTTGATTTTTGCCCTGATTTTTGCCTGTATTTTTATTAAGATTTTGCCATTTTCTTGCTGATCCTGCTTGCGCTTCCTGTAAAGAACGATGAAACGGCGGATTGCACATGCTAATGTCAAAAGCCTCGTTTTTTTGCACAATCCCTGTAAAAATGTTGGTGAAAGAAGTTTGCAAACGCAGTTTAATGACTTCGGAAAGTCCAATGTTCGCATTTACTGTTTTTTGCGCGTTAACAATAGCCGTTGGGTCAATATCTGTGCCAATAAACTGCCAGCCATATTCACGCTGACCGATTAAGGGGTAAATACCATTGGCACCCACACCAATATCCAGTACTCGGATATGTCTACCGTATGGAATAACCCCACCATTCACGGTACTCAGTAGATCAGCAATATAATGTAAATAATCGGCGCGGCCTGGAATCGGCGGGCAAAGATATTTTTCGGGAATATTCCAGTCTGAAATATTGTAAAAGTGCTTCAGTAAGGCTTGATTAAGCGTTTTAACAGCCTGGGGATTAGCAAAGTCAATAGAAGCTTCGTTGTAGTCGTTGAGTGTCACAAATTCAGCTAATTTTGTATTGGCCTGAATAAGTTGTTCAAAGTCATATTGACCACGATGTTTGCTGCGTGGATGTAAGCCAGATTTTTCAGCAACAGGCCTTTTATTTTGCTGTGCTGTGAGTGGTTGCAGCATTAACTAATCATCCAGATGTCTTTTCAAACATATTTTGTGCTTTCTCAAACCGGCCAAAGTGCAACATAATCGTAGGCAAAATCAATAAGTTGAGTATGGTGGAAGTAATTAATCCGCCCACGATGATCGTTGCCATTGGCCCTTCGATTTCCCGCCCTGGTTGGCCGCTACCGGCGGCAAGTGGTAGCAAACCTAACGCAGTGACTAATGCCGTCATCAAAATTGAAGGTAGTCTTTCTGATGCGCCACGGATACATGTTTCTAATCCCCAAACACAATTTTCAGCATCAATTAGATGTTGATAGTGCGATACCATCATGATGGAATTACGTAGCGTGATTCCAAATAGCGTGACGAAACCAACCAATGACCCTAGTGAAATCCATCCACCTGTGAATAAAACAGCAAGTACGCCACCAATCAATGCGAACGGCAGATTGGCAAATGTGAGTAGTAAATTACGCAACCGACCGAATGCAATATAGAGCATTAAAAATACTGCAACAGCCGCTAAAAATGACTGCAAAATGAGGGCTTGGCGCGACTTTGTATTGGCTTCTGCTGCGCCAGTGAACTCTAAGTAAGTGCCATCTGATAGCACTACATCAGATTTTATTTTACTTTTAAGCTCATCGGTAAACGCATCAATGTCACGTCCAACCACATTAGCAGTGACAGTTTGAATGCGCTTTGCACCAGAATGCAGAATCTTTGAGCGGCCATTCTCTTGTGTAATATCGGCAACATCACGTAATCGTACTAATTTACCTTCAGAATTAAATAGCGGCAGATTACCTGTATCTTGTACGTCATCCCGCGCTTCTTCCTCTAGCAGCACGCTAACGCCGATGACTCGATTGCCTTGATAGACCTGCGTAATCGGCACGCTTTCATGAGCGGCGCGAATATTGTCTAGCACATCAGTCGGCTGCAGACCCCATTGTGCTAATTTTTCTGGACGTAACCGTATGACAAGTTGCGGCGTGCCAGGTGGCGACTGTACCAGTACATCTGACGCACCTTTAACTCGATGAATGACTCTTGCAATAGCTTGAGCATCGCGATCTAAAGCATCTAAATCGTTACCATAAATATTAATAACGGTGGATGCCGCATAACCAGAAATAGTCTCTTCAATACGCTCAGTCAAGAAAGTATTAATTGCGAAATTTACGCCTACAAAGCCATTCTCAGCCTTGCCATCGTTATCGTCGTCTACAGTTTCACCTGCTAATTCTTCTCGAATGCTGTTTAAAATACGTCGTTGTTCTTCAGCTGAAACTGAACCGATTTCAATTTCAAACTCACTGTAATGCGTACCAAATGTATCGGCACCATTTGGTGCACGGCCTACCCACTGAGTAACGGATTTAACACCTTTGATATTACGAATCACAGCAGAAACACGCTTACCAATCGTTAATGATGCTTGTTCTGAAGTGCCAGGCAAGGCGGTCATGTGCATAATGTAATGACCTTCATGCAGGGCTGGAATAAATTGACTTTTGAATAAAGGCAAAATCCCTAGACCAAGAGCGATCAATATAAAGCTGATAGCCATGACTATTTTGTATTGCTTTTCAATTCTATGTAGTATTTTTATGTACCATTTTTTAATGATCCTAATCATCGGTGGATCAGAGTCATCTAGCTTAGCATTACCTAATAACAAATAGCATAAAGCGGGTGTAAGTGTGAGCGCAACCACTAGTGAAGCCATGATTGCTGCAATATATGCATAACCTAAAGGTGCAAACAATTTACCTGCCACCCCTCCGAGTGTGACTAGTGGCATAAATACGAGTGCAACAACAATAGTCGCGTAAACCACTGAGCTTCTAACTTCCATGGAGGCATTAAATACCACTTGATAGGTTGGCAAAGACGGTGTCACTAATCTATTTTCTCGCAAGCGCCTAAAAATATTCTCAGTATCAATAATCGCATCATCCACCACTTCTCCTAATGCAATTGCCAAACCACCTAACACCATAATATTTAAGCCGATATTAAAATAACTCATCACTACAATCGCAGTGAGTAACGATAGTGGAATTGCGGTGACAGAAATAAAGGCTGTACGGGCATTGAATAAAAATAAAAATAATACCGTTACGACCAAAATAGAGCCAATTAAAATATCTGTACGCACGCCTTTGATAGCAACTTCAATGAAATTATCAGGCCTGAATAGACCCTCGTGTAAGGTGATGTTTTCTGCAGTTAAGCTTGGCTTAATCTCTTGTAATGCATCTTCAATTTCTTGTGTAACCGCATGAGTGTTAGCACCTAGCTGGCCTTGCACTGAAAGATACACCCCCGTTTCTTCATTGATAGATGCGGCGCTGATTGAAGGTGCAGCACCTTCCACCACATTGCCGATATCACCTATTCTGATGGTTTGGCCATTTTTATGCAGCAGGGTAGACAGCGCTAGTCTTTCTGGTGTGGTAGATTGGCCTTCAGTGTTTATCACAATACGCTGATTCTTGTTTTCAATAAAACCATTACCCCGAACGCCAGTTGCTTTTTTAACAGCCTCTTCAATTTGGGTAAGTGATACACCATATCGGACCATTTTCTCAGGATCTGCTTGTACTTGAAACTGCCGAACTTTCCCGCCAAATACATTCACATCGGCGACCCCTGGAATCGCCAGCAGATGCGGCACAATCGTCCAATCCACCACAGTACGCAATTCTGTAAGGCTCCGTGTTTTTGAAGTGAGTCCAACTCCTAATACTGTGCTTGCAGAGGAAGTAAGTGGCGTGATTTTAGGGGTAATACCTAGAGGTAATTGGTTACTAAGCGTGGCTAAACGCTCAGCGACGACTTGGCGATTACGGTAGATGTCAGTATTTTCATCAAAAATCACAGTCACAATCGACAAGCCTGGAATAGATTGGGAACGCATGCTTTCAATACCTACTGTACCTGCGATACTATTTTCAATCGGCTGTGAAACTAGGCTTTCCACTAGTTCAGCAGATAAACCTGAAGACTCTGTTTGAATGATAATTTGTGTGGGTGAAAACTCAGGAAAAACATCTAAATTACTATGAGTAAGACTATAAATACCATACAGCACTACTAATGTAGCTAAGCCAATAATGACGCCGCTAAAGCGTATGGAAAAACGTACCAAAGCCGACATCATGACGATTTAGGCCTAAATTCACATAAAAATAATTTTTTCAGCATGGAAAGATTAATTAAATTTTGCAATTTAATCGTCGTTTTCATTAGTAATTTGAGACTTAAACTCTTCAGAGAGTAGCAATTGCGCACCACTGGTCACAACTTCATCACCTATTTTTAAATTGCCTTGATAAAACCAGCCATTTTCAATTTCAACATCGGTATTAATTGGTAGCCTGCTAAATTGGTCGGCACCTACTTTGTGATATACCCAAGGTTTTCCTGCATACCAAACCACCGCATTATTAGGAATGATGACACCATTAGTTTTATTCTTAGACTGGTTGTTAGATGATGGTGCAGTCCTTGCGCTAAGTTGCATACCTGCACGTAAATCTTTGCTTTTAGCATGATAAAAATATGTTTTACCTTGAATTGCGCCATTATTCAATGGTGCGCGAGAAACATACTGCGCACTAATATTGGTTCCAGGTGAAGCGTATGGTGAGACTGTAATGCTGCCATTAGGTGTTGGCTCAGGAGATTCAAATGGCAACGTGATTTGGATGAGTGCTTCATCGTACTTGATTAAATTTTGCAATAAGCTATTGGCATCTTTACTGGTGGCTAAATGCGTGAGGGCTTCTCCCCATGTTTGCTGCATGATCTCCTGAATGCTTTTAGCATTGGCTTCAGCTGCAGATAACTTCGCTTCATCTGCTTTTACATCGACGAATGCCGTGGCGAGCACTTTATCTGATACATTTTTGTCATCTAAATTAAGCACGTGTAAGCGTGCATATTCAGCCTTATTGTGTACAGCACTGGTAGTCAAAACCTGTGCTTCAGATTTAGCTGCCAAATAGCGCATACGCAGCTCGATTAAACTATCAATCGCCACTACATTGCCGTAGCTATTAATTGTTGCAGTGTGTGAACTTGTCTTTAATGGACTGGATTTAATTTCGCTTTGTGCTTGAGTAGCCGCGTCTACTGTTATTACAGTCAGACCTTGCTGAGTTGCGACACGATTGGGAGCTTGAATCTGTTCTTCAGAATCCTTAGTTGAGGCTTCGTATTCATCTTTACCATAAAACACCAAAACCCAAAATAGCATCACAATTAAAAATGCTTGTAAGCCAATGACAGTGGCATATTTACGGTTCATTTTTCATTTCGCCTTTTATTTCAGGAGGTTCTAATGCTGTCGCTTTAAAATGACTAGATATTATCGGTTTTTGTAAGGTGTTTTCTAATATATTGAGCGCAGTTTTTAGTTGAAAATAGCTAATCGCAAGGCTTTTCTCTGCAGCATTATCCTCAAGTTTTACAAAAGTTAAGGCTAATCTATCTATTTCCCCCGCAGCAAATTGTCTTGATATACGCTGTGAGTTAATTTGTTCCTGTTTAAAGAGCTGCTGCTGATTATCTAAAGCTAATTTAGCTTGAATGACTTGCGAATTAGCTAGATTTACCTCAGCAATAACCTTGCTTTGTAATTTTGTGAATTGTGCCGCCTCAACTCCTCGCAGCTGAGTAGCTTCTGTAATAGCGACTTTATTTTTATTCAATAAAGTGAATAAGCTGGATAAACCTAGCGACCATATCCTATCGCCAAATTCATAGGCATAACCTGGGCTAATGGTAATGTCTGGGTATTGTTTAGCTATTTCCAGCTTTAACTTTGCCTCAGCAACAGCATATTTTTCTAATGCAATACGAATATCTAAACGATTTAATAACGCGCTAGTTTGAGCGCCAGCAGGCAGCGTTGAGTTGTCTGATATTTGATTAGTCCAATTCTGTTGAATCCAAGTCTGCTCATCGGAAAACTGTAAATTATTATTGCCCTCCACTAAAGTCATTCTCGCAACTCTATTTAGCGGTAAGCCTAAATGGCTCGCTAACTTAGATAGCAAAACTAATTTAGTTTGTTCATAGGCATTGAGCTCAGCCGTAGTCGTTTGTAATTGAAGTTTAGCTGTACTTAATTCAACATTTGAAGCTGCACCCAAAGCTACACGTTTTTGATAAATGGCTACAATTTCTTGGCGCCGTAATTGTTCTTCATTCAGCGATTTAATCTTATAAGCATTAAGTTGATATTCAATTAAAGTTTGCGCTATTTGGTTACGTAGCTCCCAAGCTATTTGAGCAATTTCTAACTTGGCTGATTGTGATAAATGATGTGCGTTTTCAATACGAATATCACGTTTATTGGCAGTTTCAATAGGTATGTCGATGCTCAAGCCAAATGCGAATGGACTAATATCACCATTAGCACGATTGGTTTGTGCTAAGTTCCCATTCAAGTTAGGAATGGGCCTTTCTGCAGCGGCTAGTTTTGAAAGCTCAGCCGCACGCCACTGTGCACGTACGACGTCTAGGTTAGGGTGAAAGAAAAGGGCGCAAAAAGTGAGTTCATCTAAGCCCCAAACAGCGATAGGTAATTGCTCAACCTTATAGCCATTATTAAGTAAATATTCATTAAATGGCTGTCCGAGAGGATTTTTACTCTCGAATTTTACAGTGTTTGCAACGGGGTCTAAAGGCTTAGCTGTGTATTGTAGAAAATTGCAGCCTGCTAAAAATATTGCTAAAAATGCAGATAAGTAAGCGACCAATTTTGCGTTTTGGATAGGCCTATTAGATTGAATCGAACTGATATGATTTATCAAAACAGTTAACTTGCTTGAGTTTTTTTAGATTTATTTAGAGGTTAACCATTTCCTGCTGATTGTATTCTTAATTGACAATCTCTGCGTTTACAGCGGTTAATGCATCTTGTAATGTTTCTTCCGCTAGGCTATTGATTGAAGTAGCAAGTAAATCTGCGGCTTCTACAGTGCTAAGTGGTAAATTGTGACTGTCCATTTCTGCAATTAAACCAGCTGCAGCACCTGTTACTTTTAACAGAGATTGACGTTCACGCATCAAGAGTTCAAGCTCAGTACGTAGCATATTGATTTCGTTAATATTAATGTTATTTTGCATGGCTTTTTACTTTACGTTATTGGTGATAATTGCATGATGTCTAATAAGTGCATGGTGTAAATATAATTAAATAGTATGTACCTTAACAATCATTTCGTATTCTCGCACAATCATAGACCGCTCTGCTAAAAATTCAAACGCACATTCTATCCATCAGGTTATTTCAATCTGTTGAGAATAAATAAATAGCAGATTTATTGTTTTTATCTTTTCTCAAAGCCAGTAGTTGAGATACAATGTTGTATGTTTGATGCGGTTGAAATTTAAGTTATATTTAAGTTGTATATACTTGCGAGAGTGGCGGAATTGGTAGACGCACTGGATTTAGGTTCCAGCGCTGTAAGGCGTGAGAGTTCGAGTCTCTCCTTTCGCACCAAATATTAAGGGCTTCTTTTCATTTAGAAGCCCTTATTTTTTTATTCTTTCCATCTTAGTTCAAATTATTCCTAATGGTGTAATTTTATAACACTAACATTCTAAAAAACATTTCGCCAAGCATGCATCTTCAAGCATCCTTCTTAGTGAGTACACCTTAGGTGTAATTGTAGGTTTAAGCCTGAAAAGATTAAATATGTATGTCTTAATCAACCATCAGGAGAAATTCATGACTACAAAAGCATTTAAATACAAAAAGCAGGCCATTAAAGATGTGCAGCCATCAATGAATGTTGCAGGTGTTCCTGCTTGGCTAGGCGATACATTCGTTTCTGCAGATAAAGACAAAACAATATGTGCAGGTTTTTTTCGTTTAGAAAAAGGGAACGCGTTGGTGTATGACTATGATTATGAAGAAATGAAAGTGGTCGTAGACGGTACGTTCATTATTTCTGACGAAACAGGTCAAAAAGTGACTGCTACAGTGGGAGATGTACTTTATTTCCCATCAGGTAGCCGCATCACGTTTACTACACCAGAATATGCTGTTGGTTTCTTTTGCGGACAACGCGCACCGCTTTAATATTTTTTAAAATTATCTATGCAACAACCATTAAATGGTTATTGCATTGATATGTCAGTTTATAAAAAAACGCGACGTGCTTGTAATTGCGTTGATTCCCAATTTAGATGCTTGTAATAGGCGATGGCATCTGTATTAGTCACATCTACAAGTAGTTGTGCGCGTGTTGCGCCTTTGTTTTTAGCCCAAGCTAGTGCATTGCCTAATAACTGCTTACCAATGCCATTGCCTCTATAATCTGCATCAATAATCATGTCTTCTATCCATGCTGAAGCTGCCCCTTGTGCCGTTGAGATGACTAACTGCGCGCTCACCATACCGATTACTTTTCCTTCGGCGTTTCTGGCAACTTGTATGGTTGCACTGACATAATTTTGAATGACTAAGGTGAGCCCTTTTTGTTGCTTATTTGCATCTGGATTAAAATCTTTTTCGATGCTAAATAAAGCGGAGAGTAGCAAGATTAAATCTGGGATATCAGCCTCTTTCGCTTCATTAAATAGGATATTGCCCATTATTATTTATCCCTATATTCAGAAATAGGCGAGTCATAATGAATGATGGCTAGAAACTTGATAGGGGTTTGTATCAGCGTTTCTGGGCCATGTGGAATTTCGCCACGAAAAGTAAGTGAATCACCACTGTTGAGTACAAATGTGTCTTCTCCGACACGATATTCAAGCTGACCTTCTAGCATGTAAATAAACTCAGTGCCAGGGTGCTCAAACGAGGGAAAATTTTCACCAGCATCTTCTAAACTGATTAAAAACGGTTCAAAGGTTTTGTGTGGGCCTTGATCATAAGCCAGCAGTTGATAGGTATGGCCTACACGCGTGCCTCTACGGACCACTTCCATTCCTTCGCCATTTTTAACCAGTTGGGCTGCACCTCTGGGTAAGTTATAGTTTTGAAATAACTTTGCTAGCGTAACGCCTAGTGCGTTTGCAAGCTGCTCCAATGTTTCTAAGCTTGTTGCTGCGAGGCTATTTTCAATTTTGCTCAACATACCGCGGCTAATGCCCGCACGTTCAGAAACTTCCGCAATGGTGAGGCCATGTTGTAAACGTAATTGCCGTATTGTGGTACCTAAATGTCGCCCAAGTGATTTGTTGGAAATATCAACTGGTAGACTTTCAGTCTCTTTTTTTGATGCCATGATTGATACCTATTTATATTTGACAGATGTCATATAAAACCAATACTACAAGAGAGTAGACAATCTCTGTAAAAAATTCATTTTAGTCACTACTGTTGAAAAGATTGATTCAAGTTTTCAAATTGCATTTGTTACATCATTATTTATCTGTAATATGTCGCATAAGTTTAACTGTAGTAATAATAGTTAATGTTAAATTAAAATTAAGTATATAGAAATAACTAACATCATAAAAGAGGAGAATATTTTGACTGAAAGAATTGTAATGCGCACTGGTGAGGCTTTAGTTGCAGGCGGACCTGCTGGCACGGCTGCTGAGCCAGAAGTGATTATTGGTGAATTAGATGGTCCAGTTGGTACAGCAATCGCTACTTTAACGGGTGATCAAGTAGCTGGTCATACCAGAGTTTTTGCCTTATTGAATACCGATATTCAGGTACGCCCAGTGACTTTAATGGTGAGTAAGGTGACTGTAAAAGATAGTAAATACACCAATATTTTAATGGGTACAGTACAGGCTGCAATTGCTAATGGGGTTTTGGATGCAGTCCGTGCAGGAGATATTCCAAAAGAGCGTGCTAATGATTTGGGTATTATTGTGTCAGTTTGGCTAAACCCAATGGTGACCAAAGACGAAAAATTAGATCATAAAATTTTGTTTGATATTCACCGCAAAGCAACTGCAATGGCTATTCATAAGGCCATGAATAACAAACCAGACATCGATTGGTTACTTGAGAATCAAGACAAAATTACGCATAAATATTACCAAATGGGCTTAGATGGCAAACTTTAATTGTTAAGTATGACTATTTTTGATTGATGAAAGGCAGTGCTGTTAATTGTTTAGATTCATTGAGATTTTTTCATAGCATCATGTAAAATAGTACTAACCTTTGGGGAGTAGCCTACTTCTTATCTGAAGCGCCTGTGTCAACATAATCGACTTACGTCGTGGTGCAGGTAGCCGTCTGGTTGGCGAGACTAATGGATGTCAGCACGATATTAAGTCGGGCGTGTATGGCATTCACTATTCTTGGCCCGACTGAAATACTTAGATGAATATCACCTCTACCGCGCTACTCGCGCTTGCAATGTCTACCGATGCTTTTGCTGCTGCCATCGGTAAAGGAGCTGCACTGCAAAAATCTAAACTCTCTGAAGCGCTTCGCATGGGCCTTATCTTTGGCATCATAGAGGCCATTACCCCTTTGATAGGGTGGGCAATTGGCCGTGCTGCGACTCAGTATGTGGTTGCTTGGAATCACTGGATAGCATTTACCCTACTACTTATACTCGGATTACGGATGATTTATGAGGGTGTCCAAGTGGATAAGTCGGTTGAAGAGAAACCTACGCATCACACATTTATGGTCTTGGCTATCACAGCCTTCGCGACCAGTATCGATGCAATGGCCGTTGGCGTAAGCCTAGCTTTTATCAATGTAAATATTATGGCTACTGCTGCTGCGATTGGGTTTGCCACTTTCACAATGGTTACTATTGGCGTAATGCTAGGTAGAGTGCTTGGCATGTTAGTCGGTAAACGTGCAGAAATTTTAGGCGGTGTGATATTGATTGGAATCGGCAGTTATATTCTCTATGAGCACTTGCATGGTCTAGCATAAAATAGTTTTTATATCAGCTTAATTTTTGGTGCGTTGCCCACGCGATACAAGTTTCAAGCAACTCGCTCAACAATGGTTTGAGTTTATTAGCAAGTATGGGGTTGTATAAATAAGGAGCCTGTTCTTGCATATAAATACACTGACTGATTTCTAGTTGAATCGCATGAATATTGAGTGTGGGCAAGCCATAATGCCGCGTAATATAGCCACCTTTGAAACGACCATTAAATACATGACTGTATTTTTTAGCATAAACAGATTTTTGTAATTGATGTGCAATCGTCTCTTGCAAAGAAGCATCACAAGACTGCAGGTCTGCTGTACCGAAATTTAAATCAGGTAATTTCCCATCAAAAAAGCGTGGCACATGCGAAGCGATAGAGTGTGCATCCCACAAAAGCGCAATATCGTGTATCGCATGTAGTCGTTTTAATTCAGATTCTAGTTTGTGGTGATATGGCCGCCAAAACTCTTCAATACGTGTTTGTATTTCAGCTTGATTTGGTTCTTTTCCATCTTTATAAATCGGTTGTTTGTCAAAAGTATCTATCGGGCAAAGCCCTGTCGTGTCTTGCCCAGGGTACAACGAAGTATCTTCAGGTGATCGATTTAGATCAATCACATAACGCATATATTTCGCGGAGATTACGGACGCGTCATAAGCTTGCGCCATGTCATAAAGCAACGTTAAGTGCCAGTCTACGTCTGACATTTGAAGTGTCTGCGGAGTCATATTGCAGGCAATATCCTCAGGAAAGTGCGTGCCAACATGTGGCATTGATATTAATAGTGGCGAATTACCACTGTAAAAATTAAAACTATTTTTCAATGTAGTTGAACTCAAATTTTAGGTAAATTACTAATACTTTAGTAGTAATACTAATTATCCAAATTAGCTAAGTGTTTAATCATTATCATTAGATGATGCTAACTTTATCATGAGTTGCATTATAATAATAAAAGTTTCATTTAGATGTTGACACCTAATTATCAGTATGGCTAAATACGATATAGACGTTTCATACAGATTAAAAAAGTTTATTGAATTTGATTGAAGCTATTTAGATTAAAGCTAGCCAATTAAATAAATTGCCAGTTAAAAATTAGGGTTTATAAGGTTAAGAAATGCCATTAAGACTACTTAAATACGCACTTAAAAGCGAGCATCCAGCACCGCGCTTTTTTAAGTCACATGAAATACCTAAAAAGTCATACGACGTTGTGATTATCGGCGGTGGTGGCCACGGTTTAGCAGCGGCTTATTACTTGGCTAAAGATCACGGTATTACTAATGTTGCCGTGCTCGAAAAGGGTTATATAGGTGGTGGTAATACGGGTCGCAATACGGCCATTGTGCGTTCTAACTACCTTACGCCAGAAGGTGTTAATTTCTACGATGCTAGCGTTAAAATCTATGAAGGTCTTTCAGAAGAACTAGACCTCAATTTATTTTATTCAACACGGGGCCATTTTACTTTAGCGCATACAGAATCAGCGATGCGTACGATGCGCTGGCGAGCTGAAGTCAATAAACATGTAGGTGTAGAAAGCCGCGTAGTTGGGCCTGATGAAATTGCTAAAGCTTGCCCGCAGCTTGATATGAGCTGTAGTGGCCAAGCACCGATTTTAGGCGCATTGTTTCATGCGCCAGGCTCTATTGCTCGCCATGATGGTGTGGCATGGGGTTATGCTCGTGGTGCTGATCGTTACGGTGCTGAAATTTTCCAGAATACTGAGGTTTTAGGTATCGACGTTAAAAACGGTAAAGTCTTTGGTGTTAAAACCAATAAAGGCTATATCGAAACTAAGCAGGTTTTATCAGCAGTTGCAGGGTTTACGCCTCGCATTACTGAAATGGTGGAAATTGAAACGCCTATTGTAATTCATCCACTGCAAGCTTGCGTGACTGAGCCGATGAAACCATGGCTAAACAGCATCTTGGTATCTGGTAGCTTACATGTGTATGTCAGTCAATCATCTCGCGGTGAGTTAGTGATGGGTTCTTCATTAGATCCATACGAAGTCCATCAAACGCGTTCTACGCTAGATTTTGTAGAAGGCCTTACCTCGCACATTCTCGATATGTTCCCGTTTTTATCTAACGTGAAGATTGTGCGTCAGTGGGGTGGCATGGCAGATATGACCCCAGACTTTGCACCTATTATGGGTAAAACG
>JAYTHN010000238.1:0-4328 GCA_043732505.1 Methylotenera sp. | reverse complement strand
TTTTAATTGCACTAAATTCTATTTAGATCTGCTTGTGCTTGCCTGTAATAGGCAATCAATACGATAATAGTTGTTTTAAAGTCTACTGTTACTTTATGCATACTCTTATCTGCGGTTCGCTCGCTTTTGACACTATTATGGTGTTTCAAGATCAATTCAAAAATCATATTTTGCCGGATAAAATTCATGCTTTAAGCGTGGCTTTTTACGTACCAGAAATGCGCCGTGAGTTTGGAGGCACTGCTGGGAATATTGCTTACAACCTTCAACTACTTGAAGGAAATCCCCTGATTATGGCGACTGTGGGCGAGGATTTTGCTAGCTACACACAATGGCTGAACCAAAATAAAATCGATACAACACATATTAAAACCATCGAAAATACTTTTTGCGCACAAGCCTTTATTACGACTGATACTGACGGTAACCAAATTACCGCATTTCATCCAGGCGCAATGACAGAATCACATCAGAACAGTGTAAATGATGCTTGCAATATTACCTTGGCAGTCATTGCACCAGATGGCCGTGACGGCATGTTCCAACATGCACGTGAATGTTTTGAGGCTGGCATCCCTTTTCTATTTGACCCTGGCCAAGGTTTGCCTATGTTTAATGGTGGAGAGCTTTTAAAGTTTATTGAAATGGCTGATTATTTGGCGGTTAATGATTATGAGTCACAAATTATTCAAGATAAAACTGGCTTGTCACTTGAACAGTTAGCCCTTAAAGTGAAGGCATTAATTGTCACACTTGGTGCATCTGGCTCACAAATTTACGCTGATGGTCAACGCTTTGACATTCCATGCGTTAATTCACATGCAATTATTGATCCTACAGGTTGTGGTGACGCATACCGCGCAGGTTTACTTTACGGTATTGCAAGAAACTGGGACTGGCCTACCTGTGGCAGATTAGCTTCTACAATGGGAGCGCTTAAAATTGCTAGCCGTGGTGGACAAAACCATAAACCTACACGTGCGGAAATCGAAGCTGTTTACACGCAGGCTTTAGTAAATGTAACTATTGCTGAAGTAAGCGTTAAGGGTTAAGGATTAAGGATTAAGTATAAATCATTTTAAGTAACGCTTTAAATAAATAAGTTAGAGGAAACCTATATGAAAACAACTCAATTATTAACCGCCGCATTATTAAGCGTTTTACTCGCAGCATGCGCTAGCTCAAATTCTGGCAGCGTTTACAGTCGTGATGAAGCACGCAAAGTACAAACTGTTAAAACTGGTGTAGTGGAAAGCGTACGTTCTGTAAAACTTGAAGGAACAAAATCACCTGTCGGCACGATTGCTGGTGGTGCTGTTGGTGGTATCGCTGGTAGTTCTATTGGTGGTGGTCGAGGCAGTGCGATTGCTGCTGTCATTGGTGCCGTAGTGGGCGGTCTTGCAGGGTCAGCCGCAGAAGAAGGCATTACCCGTAAAGATGGCTTAGAAATTACCGTCAAGCTTGATGGCGGCGGTATGATTGCAATTGTGCAAGAAGCTGATGATATGTTTAAAGCTGGCGAAAGAGTACGTATTGTTGAAAATGGCGGCACTAGCCGCGTGTCACATTAACCTGATAATTTAAGTCTAATTTAATAAGCCCAATGGTGTTACTTACTCACGCCAACGGACTTAGTGTCATTACCCGTATTAAAGTAATGAATGTCAATAAATAGTCATATTTTTGTCATCACTTTTTAATCTGCCTTCACTAAAGTTTCATTATCTTAAAAGGAGATTTTGCATGGCAAACAAAGTGATGACCATCATTGAAAGTACTAACGAACGTAACCGTAAACATGCTGATTTACATATTACAGCTTACAGTCAGCTTAAAGTTAGTATTGCCCGTACTCCCGCCGAAGTTGAAGAAGCGCAACGTTTGCGTTATAAAGTATTCGCAGAAGAAATGGGCGCTCAAGTTACAGGAAATAGTGGGTTAGATATTGACGGCTTCGATCAGTTTTGTGACCATTTATTAGTCCGGGACAGTGATACTCAGCAAGTCATTGGTACTTATCGAATTTTAAGCCCGGAAAAAGCGAATGAAGCTGGTGGATATTACGCTGCAGGCGAGTTTGACTTAAGTAGACTAGCGCATTTATTTGACCGCACAGTAGAAGTAGGTCGTGCTTGCGTACACCAAAATTACCGTAGCGGCGGCACTATCACGATGTTATGGGCCGGCTTGGCTAAATACATGCAGATTCATAACTATGAATACATGATAGGTTGTGGCAGCATCAGCATGTCTGATGGTGGTCACACTGCGGCTAGTCTATACAAAAAACTGCAAGATGATTATTTAGCACCATTAGAATACCGCGTCTTTCCTCATAATCCTCTTTTAGTCCATGCATTACGTTCTGACATGCAGGTCGTTTGCCCACCGCTAATCAAAGGTTATTTACGCCTTGGCGCATATATTTGTGGAGAACTTGCATGGGATCCCTATTTCAACACTGCTGATATGCTGGTATTGTTACCCTTATCAAGAATCAACCCAAGATACGCTTCACATTTTTTGAAATAGGTAGTTTATATAGATGAAATTTGCCGTACCGAACTATTACCTTGCATCTAACAACCGATAACGGCAACACTACTAACAGACTCACCCGTTGCTACAGAATTAGTCGAATAATCCTGCATACATTTGCAGGGTTATTCATTGCTTCTTTAATGCTTCCTTTTGCAAAAAGACCTTTAAGGTTGCGGCTTATTATGTGGTGGTGCAAGCATTTGTTAAGCGCATTTAATATTCGTGTCAGAGTAATTGGCGACATTCCATCAGGTAACATTCCACCTAGTAATACCATGCTGGTAGCTAATCATATTTCTTGGGCGGATATTCACGCACTCAATAGCGTTGTGCCGTTGCGGTTTATTGCAAAAGCAGAGATAAAAGCTTGGCCGATTTTTGGCTATTTATCGACTAAAGCCAATGCATTATATATTGACCGTACTAAACGCCATGATGCCGCGCGCATTGTAGAAGCTACAGCACAAAGTCTAGCTAGCGGAGATAACCTTTGCTTATTTCCAGAGGGTACTACCACAGATGGTAGTGAGCTAAAACCATTTAAAAGCAGTTTGATACAGGCGGCAATTCACGCTAATGCTATTATCTGGCCAGTCGCGATTCGCTACCCTAGACCTGATGGCACTAACAATATTGAGCTAGCTTACACTGGAGAAACAACACTTAAGGAATCTATGCAACATGCATTAAATCAAAAACATCCTGTCGTTGAACTACACTTTTTAACGCCAATTAATACACAAGATCTGGCCGATAAGGACCGTCGCACACTGACCCTACATATCCAAAATTTAATTCGTACAAACTTAGGGATTTAGAGTTTTAGCGCTTTATCTAATGGATTCGACTGCACTTGTGTAATTGCCTTTGTTTGTAGATTCATTGCTGTCAGCTTACCTCCCCACAAGCAGCCAGTATCCAATGCATAGACATTATCCCGTTGATACAAACCCAATGCCGACCAATGTCCAAAAATCACTTGTGTGTCCTTTGTTGCTCTGTTGGGCATATCAAACCAAGGCATAAAACCATTAGGGATATCTACCAACTCTCCTTTGAAGGCAAAATCCATTTCACCATTCCTACTGCAAACACGCAAGCGCGTCATTGCATTGGTAATCACACGTAGCCTATTAATACCTGTCAAAGTATCATCCCAGGCATTTGGTAAATTACCATACATATTGGCTAAAAAGTTGAGATAATCATCGCCTTGTAGAGCAACTTCCACCTCTGCAGCATAAGCTATCGCTTGCTCGGCTGTCCATTCTGGTAACATGCCCGCATGTACCATTAAATGTCCATCTGCTTGATAAACCAGATGTTGATGACGTAACCAATTAAGCAATTCATCCTTATCATCTGCGGCTAGCAATGCGTCCAAAGTATCACCTTTGTGCGCGCTTACAAAACCATTTGCAACCACAAGTGCGTGCAAGTCATGATTACCTAATACAACCTTTAGATTGTTCTGATGTGCATAACACCACCGCAATACTTCCAGCGAGCCCCTACCACGATTGATTAAATCGCCTACCAACCAAAGCATGTCCGAGTCTGGATTAAATTCAATGCGATTCAATAAGGCTTGAAAAGCATGATAGCAACCTTGAATATCGCCGATCGCATAAGTAGTCATTGAGTAATCATCATAAGCAAGTGGTCCTTATGTAGTAATAAAAAAGCCACTTAAATAATTAAGTGGCTTTTGATTCGAATACTTTACTTAACTATCAGTAAATGAGCAACGATTAAAATTTCTCGTCGCTCGCATTTGCCATATAATT
>JAYTHN010000237.1:0-13516 GCA_043732505.1 Methylotenera sp. | reverse complement strand
ACGCTTGATGTACTTAGTAACTAATGCGAAAACAGCTGCAAAATCAGTTAATAATGCACATTTAATTGACAATGAAAATGTTTACGACGAAAAAGTGGTACTGGCCAGCACTGTTATGTGCTTTGACTTTGGCGAGCAGCGTATAGGTATAGCGGTGGGTGAGCACTTGTTAACAACGGCAAATGCACTCACTACTATTAATAATGAAAGTAATGAAATACGCTTTCAAGTCATTGGCGCATTGATTAACGAGTGGAAACCTAAGTTATTAGTGGTCGGCTTTCCCCTGAATGTGGGTGGCACCGAACATAGAATGTCGCAGCTTTGTAAAAAGTTTGCCAGGCGACTCAACGGCCGTTTTAATGTTCCAGTGATGTTGGTAGATGAGCGTTACAGCTCTGTTGAAGCGAGTGAGCTATTGAATCAAATAGGGATTAAAGGCCGCGAGCAAAAGGTAATGTTAGACCAAGTTGCGGCACAGACTATATTACAAAGCTATTTTAATGGCCTATAGGCACAACCTTAACTCTACATAAAGCGTATAAAATTATGCGTAAAATACTTGAGATGACATCAGAAAATATCAAACAATCAGGTGTAGATAACCTGTCAAATGCTGAAGAACTACTCAACATTTTGGCGCAAAAGTTAGAACCTTTATTACGCCCAAATACAGCCTTAGTAGGCATTCAAAGTGGTGGTGTTTGGCTAATGAATAGATTGATTACTTTGCTAAAAAGCAGCATCGATAAATACGCCGTTGAGCATGGCACACTCGATGTGTCATTTTACCGAGATGACTACGCCAAACGTGGCTTAAAACCTGAAAATCGCCCAAGCCAGATTCCATTTGAAGTTGAAAATAAACATATTATTTTAATTGATGATGTTTTTTATACGGGCCGCACTACCCGCGCTGCAGTGAATGAGCTGTTTGATTATGGTCGACCAGCAAGTGTCACATTAGTAGCCTTGGTGAATCGTGGCGGCCGCGAACTACCTATCGCGCCACAAATTGTCGCCGCTGATATTCCTTTGCATGCCACTCAAAACCTACAACTCATACAAAATGCTAACGGCAATTTAAGCCTTGAACTCATTTTTACAAAAGTAGCACAAGATACACATGAATAATCCTCAATTAGACACTGACGGCCGCTTACGACACTTGCTCTCTATTGAAGGCTTACCAAAAAAAATACTCAATCAAATTTTAGATACTGCGGAATCATTCGTCGGTGTTGCAGAACGTGAAGTGAAAAAAGTACCGTTATTACGCGGAAAAACCGTGTGTAACTTGTTCTTTGAAAATAGTACCCGCACTCGTACCACTTTTGAAATTGCTGCCAAGCGCCTTTCTGCTGATGTGATTAGTTTAAACGTGAATACATCTTCGCAATCTAAAGGTGAAACTATTTTAGATACGGTAGATAACCTGATTGCCATGCATGCAGATATGTTTGTAGTACGGCACTCACAGTCAGGCGCCGCTCACTTTATTGCTAGGCATGTGCCTAATCATATTCACGTAATTAATGCTGGCGATGGTCGTCACTCACACCCCACACAAGGGCTGCTAGATGTATTCACTGTGCGTAAATATAAGCCTGACCTACATAACTTAAGAGTAGCGATTGTGGGTGATGTGTTGCATTCAAGGGTTGCACGTAGCGAGATTCACGCATTAACTACATTGGGCGTGCCTGAAGTACGCGTGATTGCTCCCAAGACCTTATTACCTGCACAAGTTGAAAAGTTAGGCGTACATGTGTTTCATGACATGAAAGCTGGACTCAAAGATGTCGACGTAGTGATGATGTTACGCCTACAAAATGAGCGTATGAATGGTGCGATGTTGCCGAGTGCGCAAGAGTATTTCAAGACTTATGGATTAACTCAAGAAAAGTTAAGTTTAGCTAAACCAGACGCGATAGTACTGCACCCTGGGCCAATGAACCGTGGCGTAGAGATCGACTCTAGCGTAGCAGATGGCGTACAGTCTGTTATTTTGCCGCAAGTCACTTACGGAATCGCAGTGCGTATGGCAGTGATGGCAATGCTCTCAGGAGGAAGCTAAATGCTTGGCATACAGACTTTAGAGAGCATGGTAGGAAATTTGGCATGAAAATACATATCAAAAATGGTCACGTAATAGACCCTAAAAATAATATTGATAGTAAGCTTGATGTATATATTGCTGCTGGGAAAATTCTTGCACTAGGGAACACACCTGAAGGTTTCGTCGCAAATCAAACCATAGATGCAAGTGGCCAGATTATTTGCCCTGGCCTAGTAGATTTATCTGCAAGACTACGTGAACCAGGCGACGAATACAAAGCAACATTGATTAGCGAATTACAAGCCGCTGTCGCTGGTGGTGTCACTAGTTTGGCTTGCCCACCAGATACAGAGCCTGTATTAGATGAACCAGGTTTGGTAGAGATGCTAAAACATCGCGCTAAACAACTCAACCTGGCACATGTATACCCGCTAGGTGCGCTTACACGTCAACTGCAGGGGAAAGTACTTTCAGAAATGGGAGAGTTACGCGAAGCTGGATGCGTAGGATTCTCTCAAGCCAATATTGCCATTACCGACACTCAAGTACTGTGGCGCGCGATGGAATATGCTGCCACCTTTGGCTTTACCTTATTTTTACATGCTGAAGAACCATTTTTAGCCAAAGATGGTGTAGCGCATGATGGTGAAATTGCTAGTAGATTAGGCTTAAAAGGCATTCCTAGTGCCGCGGAAGCACTGGCCTTGGCGAGCATTTTGCGTATTGCTAAGGAAACCGGCGCCCGTATCCATATCAGTCGCTTATCAACCGCTGAAGGCGTTGCAATGATTCGTGATGCAAAAAAACAAGGTTTAAAGATTACAGCTGATGTTAGTGCAAACCAACTACATCTAACCGAGCATGATATTGCTTATTTTGATGCTAATTGTCATTTAAAACCACCATTACGAACCCAACGTGATAAAGATTCTTTAAGCGCAGGTTTGAAGGATGGCACTATCGACGCGATTTGCTCTGATCACACACCAGTGGATGATGATGCAAAACTAGCGCCATTTGCAGAGGCTGAGGTGGGCGCTACAGGGTTAGAGCTATTGCTCGCACTCACTTTAAAATGGGCAACGCAGGAAAAGGTTAGTTTGCTACATGCCCTCAGTTTGATTAGTCCAGCTTCTGCACAAATTTTAGGCATATCAGCTGGGGACTTAAGCCTAAATAGTATTGCCGATATTTGTATTTTTGATAGTAACGAATATTGGAAAGTAGCACCAAGTGCACTTAAAAGCCAAGGTAAAAACAGCCCTTTCAATGGCTTAGAGTTGGCAGGAAAAGTTAAAACCACTTTAGTACATGGGCAAGTGGTGTATCAGAACTAATATTAAATTCAGCATACCACTAGCTAATCTGTCAACTTACATTGTATTAAACAAGCCTCCTGTTGGAGACTTAACGTAACATTTTAACAAGAGTTCAATAGTCATAGTATTTACTAAAACTTGAGAGTTCATTATGTTTTCATGCTGTTTTTAGTGGTTTATATTGGGCGCATTAGTGGGTTGGCTACTCAACTGGTTGTCATTCCGCTGTGCAAATTGTCGTGGTATGAAGTTTGCTTGAACTACTCCTAGGGTCAAATCAAGCACAGCACCTTCTACTCAAACTCCAAGCGCGTTAATGACAGCATCGCAAATTATAGCTGGACTTAAAACTTAAAACCGAGATTGCACCTAAACCAACACCCTCAGTAGTCACCGCAAAACCGAGCGGCCCACCTTCGCCTAAAGTTTATGCTTTAGATACTGAAGCTTCAAAAGCCGCAGGATTTAGACTTAAAGGCATTAATGACCTCACAGTAGTTGAAGGTATAGGTCCAAAAATTAGTGAGTTGTTTAACAATGCTGGCATCACTACTTTTGCGCAAATGGCGAAACAAAGTTTACCGCAGATGCAAAAAGTGCTAGATGAAGCAGGGGCAAGATATAAACTAGCTAAGCCTGGCACATGGGCACAACAAGCTGGATTAGCGGCTGAAAACAAATGGTCTGAGCTCAAAGCGCTTCAAGATAAACTGAGTGGCGGCGTTTAAATTAACGTCCTTAAAAAAACCTTATGCTTAAAGGAACAATACACTCATGACTAATCAAGCGAATAGTATTGAAAATACTGACGGACCACGCAAGCATACATTTTATACGTTCTTGGTTGCGCTATTGCTGGCAATATATCTATTTTGGCAATGACAACATGGGCATGGTCCAGCCAGTGCTAGCTCATGTTGTGCAAGCACTAATGCTGAAAGCAATAGCGTAAATTTACATACGGCTTTCAGCTTTACGGCATCGTCTGCATATGGCTATTAAGCCACTGGTGATGCAAGTGCTATTACTTGGGCTATAAAATCAGTAGATTTAAACGCTTGGTTAAAAGGTGGGACGGATTTGAAAGTCACTGGTAATGCCAATAATGTTGCATTAACAGGAGCTGTGGAAAGTGAAGAAATAAAGTTAGCCAAAGGTACTGAAGCACAAAAAATTTTTGGCATGGGCGTTAAGATAGATAATCAGCTGGCCGTAAAAGTAGCTGAAACATCACTTGTTGCAGTTGCAACACCAGCTACAGCTCAGTTATATTTTGATAAGGTTAAAGCATCACTTCCAAATGAAGCTAAAGAAAATCTAGAGCTTATTATTGAGTGGTTAAAAGCAAAACCAATGGCCAAAGCGGTTATTTCAAGTTATCACGATAGCCATAGTAGCTTGGCATCTAATCAAGAACTTGCTAAACATCGCGCAAAAGCGGTTAGTACGTCGCTTGAAGAAGCTGGTATTGATGACGATAGAATTAAATTGCGAAAATCCAAAAGTACCACTAGCTTAGATGACGCCGCAGAAGCAAGGCGCGTAGAAGTTTCTGTAGAGTAGTACTAAAATATACGACAATAATGTTCTAACAACAAATCATATTAACCATAAAAAACCGAATTGTATTAAATCGGCTTTTTTATTAAATTTTCAATTATTCGTTAGACTATTCCTAAACTTTCTAAGCCGGCAGATAAGTCTTTACCATGCGCACCTTTACCTTCGAGCTTAATTTTTAGACGAATATCATTTACCGAGTCAGCGTTTCGTAAAGCATCTTCATAACTAATCACATCCGCTTCGTGTAAATCAAATAATGATTGATCAAAGGTTTGCATACCTAATTCACGAGATTTAGCAATAATCTCTTTAATTTCATGCACATCGCCTTTAAATATTAAATCTGAAATCAGCGGTGAATTAATCATCACCTCAATCGCAGCGGCACGGCCTTTACCCTCTTTTTTCGGTATCAATCTTTGTGATATGAACGCGCGCGTATTCAACGAAAGATCCATCAGCAACTGATGACGCCGCTCTTCTGGGAAAAAGTTAACAATGCGGTCTAAGGCTTGATTAGTACTATTTGCATGTAAAGTCGCCATACACAAATGGCCAGTTTCTGCAAAAGCAATCGCGTAATCCATGGTTTCACGATCACGAATCTCACCAATTAAAATTACATCTGGCGCTTGGCGTAATGTGTTTTTAAGCGCTACATGCCAGCTATCAGTATCAACACCTACTTCACGTTGAGTAATAATGCAGTTTTTATGCTCATGCACAAACTCTACTGGATCTTCAATCGTAATGATATGACCATAACTATTTTGATTGCGATAACCCACCATTGCGGCAAGAGAAGTCGATTTGCCAGATCCTGTACCGCCTACAAAAATCACTAAGCCCCGCTTAGTCATCGCAATATCTTTCAACACTTCAGGTAAACCCAGATCTTCAAATTCAGGGATTTTGGTGGTAATCGTTCTAAATACTAAGCCAACTGATCCACGTTGCACAAAAGCATTCACCCGAAAACGAGCTACACCAGGCATACCAATTGCAAAATTACATTCGTTAGTCGCATCAAACTCAGAAGTTTGCTTATCATTCATAATAGCCCGTGAAATTTCGCGTGCTTGCTGTGCAGACAATACTTGACTACTGACTGGCGTCATTTTTCCATCAATCTTCATAGCGGGTGGAAAACCAGCGGTAATGAATAAATCTGAAGCTTTCTTTGCTAACATTAACCGTAATAAATCAAATACAAACTTCTCTGCCTGACCTTGTTCCATCATTTAACCTTATCATTTTCTACTTTAATCATTAGTGCAATAATTTAAATTATTTAGCCCATGATGGAGTCTTTGTTTGCAGCTTTACTCCTAGCTTCATTCACAGAGATAATATTACGCTTCACTAAATCTTGCAAATTCTGATCCAGCGTTTGCATACCAACGTTTTGGCCTGTTTGAATCGCTGAATACATTTGTGGAATTTTGTTTTCACGAATCAAGTTACGAATCGCTGGTGTTCCTATCATAATTTCATGGGCCGCAACACGCCCCTGCTCGTCTTTGGTTTTGCATAATGTTTGTGAAATCACTGCGCGCAATGACTCAGATAACATAGAGCGCACCATTTCTTTTTCAGCTGCAGGAAATACGTCAATAATACGATCAACCGTTTTGGCGGCAGAGCTAGTATGCAATGTACCGAACACTAAGTGGCCAGTTTCTGCAGCACTTAAAGCCAAACGTATTGTTTCCAAATCACGCATCTCACCGACAAGAATGACATCAGGATCTTCACGCAATGCAGAACGCAACGCATTATTAAAAGATAAGGTATGCGGACCAACTTCACGCTGATTGATCAAACATTTTCTAGATGTATGAACAAATTCAATCGGGTCTTCTACAGTCAGGATATGACCAAACTCTTTATCATTAATATAATCAATAATTGCGGCTAAGGTAGTAGATTTTCCAGAACCAGTTGGTCCAGTCACCAAGCAAATACCACGTGGGGTATCTGCAATATCTTTAAAAATGGCTGGGCAATTCAATTGCTCTAGTGACAATATTTTAGAGGGAATAGTACGAAATACCGCACCAGACCCACGGTTATGATTAAACGCATTCACACGAAAACGGGCTAGATTTGGAATCTCAAACGAAAAATCACACTCTAAAGTTTCTTCATATACTTTTCGCTGACCATCATTCATGATGTCATATACCATATCATGTACTTGGCTGTGGTCCATGGCTGGCACATTGATTTTGCGAATGTCACCATGAACGCGTATCATCGGTGGCAATCCAGCGGATAAATGTAAGTCTGAAGCTTTATTTTTAACTGAGAATGCGAGTAAATCTGAAATGTCCACAACTTGCTCCTGTTATAATTTTCTACCGTATTTTAAATGTTTATTTTTATACGTTTAGTAGGTTAATTTAATCTTAATGAATTATGACCACAATTAGCAATCGCTTGCAAGATATTCTAGCAACTATTGAGTTAACAAAAACCAATGCAAATTGCCCGCAGCAAGTGACTTTGCTGGCCGTTAGTAAAGCACAAAGCCCATCAATGATGCGAGAGGCTTACACGGCGGGCCAAACTAAATTTGGCGAAAACTACTTACAAGAGGCCTTAGAAAAGCAAACTGAACTCACGGACTTAGCAATTGCATGGCACTTTATCGGGCCTATACAGAGTAATAAAACGCAAGCTATCGCTCAGCATTTCAGTTGGGTGCATAGTGTGGATCGATTAAAAATCGCACAGCGTTTGAACGATGCGCGGCCTAAAAATTTACCACCATTAGAAATATGCATTCAACTCAATATTAGCAATGAGGTCAGCAAAGGTGGTGTTGCGCCACAAGATTTAGAGGAGTTGGCAAGCAAGATTGTGAGTCTGCCGCAATTAAAGTTACGTGGCTTGATGGCTATTCCTGCCCCAAAGAATAATGTGCATGAACAACGCGCCCAATTCAAACAAGTTCGAGAATGTTATGATGCACTGTTGGTTAAAGGTTTCGTGTTGGATACGCTTTCGATTGGCATGTCTGATGACTATAAAGTCGCAATTGAGCAAGGCGCTACCATTGTGCGGATTGGCTCAGCACTATTTGGTAGCAGGTTAGGTTTAACAAAAAAGGATACTGTAGCAAATGAAGATTAGTTTTATTGGTGGTGGAAACATGGCGCGCGCGATTATTAGCGGCCTTAAAAATAATGGCTTCGATACTACCGTAATTACCGTGATTGATCCTGACGTTAGTAAACGCACACAATTAGCCCATGATTTTAGTGTCAACACTACTGACACTTATGCCGAGATTCGCCACACTGATGTCATTTTACTCGCAGTAAAACCACAGCAACTTAAAGAAGTTTGTGGTCAATTGAGTGGAATTATAGGTACTCAACTTATTATTTCTATTGCTGCAGGTTTGAGAAGTATAGATATTTCCCACTGGCTTAATGGTTATCAAGCAATCGTAAGGGTAATGCCAAATACACCTGCACAAATACAAGCGGGCATGTCTGCGCTATTTGCGATGAAAAGCGTGAGTGCCGAGCAACGTGAGCAAGCGACGACCATATTATCTGCTGTTGGTAAAACTCTTTGGTTAGAGGATGAGTCAAAGATGGATGCAGTGACGGCAATTTCTGGCAGCGGGCCTGCCTACGTGTTTTATTTGATTGAAGCCTTGCAAGAAGCTGGTGTTAGTTTAGGTCTTACCGAAAAAGAAGCCAATATATTAGCCCTGCAGACTTTTGCTGGTACTAGTTTGCTCGCTACACAAAGTGTTGATGATATTAAAACTTTACGTGCGCAAGTCACTTCAAAAGGTGGCACCACTGAACAAGGCATTCTGGTTTTAGAAAAGGCTAATATTAAAAATATTATGTGGACAGTAGCTAAAGCCGCTGCAGAAAAAGCAGTCGCTTTAGGTAACGAACTTAGTCAATAATTAACAAAATCAATACGATATATCCTTAGGTAAACATCATATTTTGACGAACAATCACAATGCTAAATAACGCACTTGTATTTTTACTAGAAACCATATTAGGTTTGTTGACACTAGCATTTTTGCTACGCTTTTATTTTCAGCTCACTAAAGTTTCTTTTCAACAACAAGCTGCGCAGGTGATTGTTACGCTCACAAACTTCGCAGTGAAGCCTATGCGGCGCATGATACCCAGTGTAGGCAAGTTAGATATTTCAACGCTATTACTGGGCTATATTACACAATTATTACTCACCACCTCAAGCTTGTGGCTGAAAGGCTTTCCAATATTCATTGTTGGTAATCATATTTGGTTTGCTATTGCTGCAGTGGCGTTGATAGGCGTAATTAGTATGAGCATCACGATATTCATGTATGCCATGTTGATACAGGCAATTTTAAGCTGGGTAAACCCATACACACCCATTGCGCCGCTATTGAACAGCCTAACCTATCCAATATTGCGATTTCTAAGAAAATTCATACCGACTGCCGGCAATATAGACTTAAGTCCGCTAGTGTTTATTATTACGGCACAGTTATTGCTGATTACCATATTGATTCCACTAGAAAACAATTTGTTAACAATTGTATAAGCTGGTGTAAAGATTATTGCAATAACCATATTGGCTAGATACTCTAGTTTTTGATAATGGATAATTACGCCTTAACCAAATATTAATAAGAAAAATAAATATCCCATTAGGGTTTTAATTAAATATATGACAAGCAATTTAACACCTAATAACAATGATAATCCAAGCTTAAATAGCTCAAGTTTAACTACAATAATTGGTGAATATAGCCAGTGGCGCGCAAATTTAATTGTAACTTTAGACGAGTATGCGGTTTGGCTAGAACAAACTGAATCCCTAGATGCGATTCAAGAGTTAAGACTTTATGACATTAAAGAGATGTTAAAAAAAGATCAACTTGTCATGGCATTTTTAGCGGAATTCTCACGCGGCAAAACTGAAACTATTAATGCCTTGTTTTTTTCTGACTTTAATCAACGACTGCTACCAAGCGAGCCTGGCCGTACTACCATGTGCCCTACGGAAATATTCTGGGATGATCGTGAAGAGCCTTGCATCAAGCTATTGCCTATTGAAACTAGAAAGTCAGATGACTCGCTCACTTACTTAAAAACTGCGCCTGGAATATGGCATAAAATCCGTTTAGATATTTCTTCACCGACAGCCATGAAAGAAACATTAAGGCAACTTGTACAGAAGAGATTAGTCGATTTAGAAACAGCCAAGAAATTAGGCTTCTGGAACGAAGAAGATCCTAGCATGCGTCGTTTATTAGCTGAAAAAGGCTCCGTCGAAATTCCACTTTGGCGACATGCGCTCATCAACTATCCACATCCTTTGTTAAAAAATGGCTTAGTCGTGATTGATACACCAGGCTTAAATACCATGGGGGCTGAACCTGAGCTTACATTGAGCATTATTCCTAACGCCCATGCCGTATTATTTTTAACGGCTACCGATACCGGTATTACAAAATCTGATATGAAAATTTGGGCAGAATATGTGCAAAAACGGGCTTCACATAAATTAGTGGTGCTTAATAAAATTGATATCTTGTGGGACGGTCTTGAATCAGATGCAGAGGTAGAAGCGCTGATACAAAAACAAATTCAAAATACTGCACGTGAATTAGGCTTAGACGCGCGTAATATTTTTGCCATGTCTGCCCAAAAAGCGTTGGTAGCTAAAATCAGAAAAGATGCCGTACTGCTGAAACGTAGTGGCATTGCTAATCTTGAAGACGCGCTAGCTAGGCAAATGGTGGATACGAAGCATGAGATTGTTGGCAGGGCAGTGATCACAGAATGCTCTAACATGATGCGAGCTTCACGGAAACTCGCGCAAATGTGCTGTAATAATATTAAAAATCAATTATTAGAATTGTGCGAGTTACAAAATAAAAATCATGACTCTTCTAAAGATATTCTAGCCAAAGTAGTGGCTGACCGGAAACGCTACGAAGCGTCTATGCTCACTTTTAACCAAGGTAGCGAAAAAATAAAACGACTTGGCGACAAGTTGTTGCGACATTTAAGTATTGGTTATTTAGATACTAATTTAGAACAAACTAAACGCGATATGGGCGACAGTTGGACTACCGTAGGTTTGAACAGAAACATACGTGAAGTCACACGTTTAGCCACTACATTGGCGGAAGATATTAAAATTGAAAGTTACACCATTAAAAAACATGCTGATGATTTATATCACTTATTTTGGAGCAAACACGGTTTTGATAGAACGGAAGCTCACGAGCTAAATATGGATAATTTCATTAATAATATGCTGGCACTAGAGCGGATAACGAATGATTTTTGTACTGATCCAACCAATATAATGATCGAAAAAAGATTCCTAATTCGTAAATTCTTTTTAGGGTTGGGTGCACAAATTCAAATGATATTTGAGAAAGCGCACACAGATTGCAATAAATGGTTAAATGATGTCATTGGTGAATTGAAAGCACAAATCAACTTACATAAAAAAGCTTTGGATAAACGCGCGGAATCACTGATGGAGTCGCATAGCAGTGCTGATAAGCTCATCACGAATCTTGAGTTATCAGAAAAAGAATATACAAAAATGCAACAAAAATCTAACCAGCTTGATGCGATATTACTTAAGCTGATGCGTAGTGCAAAATTTAGCGCAGAAAAAACAAAAGACGATGCGACAAATATTCAAGCCAATAGCTTTAAAGTGGAAACAAGTAACTTTAGTAAAACAATCATTTTACCAAATGCACCATTTATTGGCGGCAATCCTTTGGCGGCTAATGTCTGACATAATGAATGTTAAGTAAACGATATGACTTTATTGAGTTAACGCTCATGCCCCTTACTTTGACATGTTTTACATCAATATAATATCAAATGACTCCTGACTGGATTGCGTTGCAACTTGTAACGAAATAGGTCTGCCAATAAAGTCTGATAAATTTGCCAAACTTTGTGACTCCTCATCTAGCAACATATCGATTACTTTTGGCGCTGCGAGCACGCGTAGTTCACGGGCATTAAACTGGCGGGCTTCACGCAATAGCTCTCGCAAAATTTCATAACATACCGTTTGTGCTGTCTTTAACTCACCGCGACCCTGACAAGTAGGACAAGGTTCGCAAAGTACATGCGCTAAACTTTCACGCGTGCGTTTACGGGTCATCTCCACTAAACCTAATGGCGTAAAACCATTGACTCCTGTGCGTGAGCGGTCGCGATCAACGGCTTTTTCTAACTCTTCAAGCACGTCTTTTCG
Organism: Methylotenera sp.; assembly: GCA_043732505.1. GTDB lineage: Bacteria > Pseudomonadota > Gammaproteobacteria > Burkholderiales > Methylophilaceae > Methylotenera. Next base: position 1,315 of record JAYTHN010000237.1, on the reverse strand, counting down.
CTGAAAGTCTTCATCCATATCAATAAAATCGATAATGATGATGCCGCCTAAATTCCTTAAACGCAATTGTCTCGCAATGCATTGTGCCGCTTCAAGATTAGTTTTAAAGATAGTGTCCGATAAGTTTTTGCCACTAACAAAGCTACCAGTATTCACATCAACCGTAGTTAAAGCTTCTGTTTGATCAAAGATTAAATAACCACCAGAATTAAGCTCAACCTTACGCGACATCGCTTTTTCGATTTCTTTTTCAATATTATAAATATCGAATAATGGTCGCTCACCTTGATAATGAACCAATTTATCTATCGCGGTAATGGCATATAAATTAGCAAAATCCAGCAATTTTTGGTAAGTTTCACTAGAATCGATACGTACTACCTCAGTATCAACACACAGCACATCACGTAGTACGCGCATCGGTAAATTCAAATCTTGAAAAATTAATGTACGCTCAGGTACATTAATGCTTTTTGCAAGAATATGCATCCATGTTTTAGTGAGGTAGTCGATATCAGCCAACAGCTCTTCATCAGTCGCACTCTCAGACATGGTTCTGATGATGTAGCCGCCGATACGATTTTCTGGTAACAATCCTATCAAGCGCGCTCTCAAACCTTCGCGTTCTGCCTCATCTTCAATACGTTGCGACACACCAATATGATCTTGCTGTGGCAAGTAGACTAAGAAGCGTCCAGCAATGCTGATATGTGTGGTGAGGCGCGCACCTTTAGTGCCTATCGGCTCTTTAATCACTTGCACCATCAATGACTGTCCTTCGCGCAGTACCTCCTGTATAGGCCGCTGCGCATCAGAATCACCACACTCCAAAATATCGCCAGCATGTAAAAAAGCAGCGCGCTGCAAGCCCATTTCTACAAAGGCAGATTGCATTCCTGGCAATACACGACACACTACGCCGCGATACACGTTGCCAACTAAACCTAGTGAGGAACTGCGCTCGATTTGCAGCTCTTGGACCACACCATTCTCCATCATGGCGATACGTGTTTCTTGAGGGGTAACGTTTATTAGTATTTCTTCACTCAATTTATGCTCTTTTCTTAACTTATATTTCTATGATGTTCTTTTAAAGACTTATTTTACAGTTCTAGTGACTCAGTGATATTCACCAAGCAATCGTACCTAAGCACATGTATTTAAATACTCATAATCATAAACTAACGATGCCATGCTTTCTCAACAAAGCAGCTGTTTCATATAAAGGTAAACCCATTACACCTGAATAACTACCTTCTATACGCTTAATCCAAGCGCCTGCCAAACCTTGTATACCATAACTGCCAGCTTTATC
>JAYTHN010000236.1:0-4337 GCA_043732505.1 Methylotenera sp. | reverse complement strand
TTTAGTTTTTTGTCTGTTCGGAAATTTAAGTAACAGTTTTGCAGATGATAAAACGCTTTACCAATACTACCCACCAAGTGCTGAAGGGACTGGCAAAGTCTACATGGGCCGTGAGATTGCGCACATTATGGGTTATCAAGGTGCTGCATGGTTAGAACGTGAAAATCGTGAAAAAGAAGAGCGTACAGATGTTTTACTACGATCTTTAAACCTGCAAAAAGGTATGATGATTGCTGATATTGGCGCAGGTACTGGCTATTTATCACGCCGTATGGCAGATAGCGTTGGTGCGAGCGGCGTTATTTATGCGACAGATGTGCAACCAGAAATGATTGCTAAGCTTAAATCTTTGGTCAAAAATTATCCTAACATCAAGCCAGTATTGGTAGGTTCTAGTAACGTGAATCTGCCTGCAAATTCCATTGATATGGCGATTTTAGTTGATGTATATCACGAACTAGATTCACCCTTTGAAGTAACACAAAGCATTGTAACGGCGTTAAAACCTAATGGTAAATTGGTGCTAGTGGAGTACCGCGCAGAGGATGATAAAGTGCCGATTAAACAAACACATAAAATGACTGAAGCGCAGGTGATTAAAGAATTGAGTGTGCAGCCTGTTAAATGGGTTAAAACCATCGAAACTTTGCCTTGGCAGCATGTGGTGATTTTCGTTAAAAAGTGAGCCTAATTTATCAATCAATTTTCCACAAGATTTATCCTGAAATTCAAGTAAAATTCAATTATGGATATTTACTCACTCGCAAAACCGCTACTTTTCCAATTCGATGCGGAAGTCGCGCACGACCTCACACTAAAAAGCCTCAAGCTTGCTGAAAAAACTGGCGCTTTGGCACTTTACCCAGCACCACCAGTTTGCCAACCAAGAGAAGTGATGGGCATCACCTTTACTAATCCAGTTGGGTTAGCAGCAGGCTTAGATAAAAATGGTGCTGTGATTGATGGCATGGAGGCGTTAGGCTTTGGTTTTATAGAAGTCGGCACCGTTACTCCGCTTGCGCAGCCTGGTAACCCTAAGCCTCGTTTATTTAGAGTCAAAGAAGCGCAAGGCATTGTGAACCGCTTTGGTTTTAATAATTTAGGTGTGGATAATTTAATTGAGAATGTAAAGGCCAGCAAATATATAGGTGTGCTGGGCATTAATATTGGCAAAAACTTTGATACCCCAATTGAAAATGCGGTAGATGATTATTTGATTTGCATGCGAAAAGTCTATGCATACGCCACCTATATCACTGTGAATATTTCTTCACCCAATACTAAAAATCTACGTGCTTTGCAGGAAAAAGAAGCGCTCTCAAGCTTGTTGGCCACACTTAAATTAGAGCAAACTAAGCTTGCAAATCAATATGGCCGTTACGTGCCAATCACTTTAAAAATAGCGCCAGACTTAGCGCGTGAGCAAATCAACGAAATCGCTGACTTGCTGATGGAACATAAAATAGATGGTGTGATTGCAACGAACACGACATTATCGCGCGAAGCCGTTAAGGGTTTAAACAATGCGGAAGAGATGGGCGGCTTATCTGGCGCGCCAGTGCGTGAAAAATCTACTTTAGTGATTCAGAAGTTATCGCAACGCTTACAAGGTGCAGTGCCGATTATCGGCGTAGGTGGTATTTTGAGCGGTGCGCAAGCGGTTGAAAAAATAGCTGCTGGTGCGAGCTTGGTACAAGTGTATAGCGGCTTGATTTATAAAGGCCCCAAGCTAATTCACGACATTTGCAGAACCTTAGGATAGTGTTGCTTAGTAATGATGCTGCCAATTATCTATTCTTTTCGCCGTTGCCCTTATGCAATGCGCGCACGCATGGCGCTCAAGTATGCAGGCATTACGGTAGAATTTCGCGAAATTACCCTAAAAGATAAACCCGCGGCAATGCTGAAAGTCTCACCTAAAGCCACTGTGCCAGTGCTAGTATTGCTAGATGGTCGTGTCATTGAACAGAGCTTAGAGATTATGCACTGGGCGCTACAGCAGCAAGATAACGATGGTTGGCTATCGGCAGACAGTGTTATAACTCAGCAGCTAATCACTGAAAATGACGGTAGTTTCAAGCAGGTTTTGGATAAGTATAAATACGCGATTCGCTTTCCTGAGCAATCTGCAGACGTGTATAGAGCTCAAGGTGAAGTGTTTTTACAGAAGCTAGAAAAGCTTTTAAGCCAATCAGAATATTTGTTGGGTCACCAAATTAGCTTAGCTGATATCGCAATCTTTCCATTTGTTCGTCAATTTTCAGGTGTCGATACTGTTTGGTTCGAGGCCGCACCTTATCCAAAATTAAAAATCTGGCTGAAAACTTTAATCGAATCTGAGCTATTCCTAAATATCATGAAAAAACAGCCTACTTACATCAAGTAAGTAGGCTGTTCAGTTACTGGTAAAAATTAATTTTATTCAGCAGTGGCAAGTGATGATTCTGAAGATTGTTTATCTTGTGAAAAAATAAGTTTCACTTCATCTTTTTCATCAATATCCACATGCACGCTGCCGCCGTTAGCCAGTTTTCCAAACAGCAATTCGTCAGCAAGTGCCTTACGAATCGTATCTTGAATCAATCTTGCCATCGGGCGTGCGCCCATCAATGGGTCGAACCCTTTTTTACCAAGATAAACTTTAAGCGCATCACTAAACGTTGCGTCCACTTTTTTCTCATGTAACTGGTCTTCAAGTTGAATTAAGAATTTATCGACCACACGGATAATAATGTCTTGTGACAAGCCTGCAAATGAAACGGTTGCATCTAAGCGGTTGCGGAACTCAGGTGAGAATAAGCGTTTAATATCTTCTTGCTCATCACCCGCTTGTTTAGCGTTAGTAAAGCCTATGCTTGATTTAGAGAGGTTTTCAGCACCAGCATTAGTCGTCATAATAATTGTAACGTTTCTAAAGTCAGCTTTGCGACCATTATTATCAGTTAACGTACCGTGATCCATTACTTGCAACAGAATATTAAAAATATCAGGATGCGCTTTTTCAATTTCATCCAACAACAATACGCAATATGGATGCTTAGTAATCGCCTCAGTCATCATGCCGCCTTGCTCAAAGCCTACATAGCCAGGAGGTGCGCCAATCAAACGTGACACAGCATGACGTTCCATATATTCACTCATATCAAAGCGAATCAATTCTATGCCCATGATATAAGCCAACTGTTTCGCCACTTCAGTTTTACCTACACCAGTAGGGCCGCTGAACAAGAAGCTACCAATCGGTTTATTGCCTTGGCCTAAGCCACTACGCGCCATTTTTACCGCTGATGAAAGTGCATCAATCGCTTTATCTTGGCCAAATACCACTGCTTTTAAGTCGCGCTCTAACGTTTTAAGGGCGCTACGGTCATCGCTAGAGATGTTTTTGGGCGGAATACGCGCAATTTTGGCGATAATATCTTCAATCTCTTTATTGCCAATCACTTTCTTCTGTTTAGATTTTGGCAATATACGTTGCGCAGCACCAGCCTCGTCAATCACATCAATCGCCTTGTCAGGCAAGTGACGGTCATTAATGTATTTAGCTGATAACTCAGCCGCTGTGCTCAATGCACCGGCAGTGTATTTAACGCTATGGTGAGATTCAAAACGTGATTTCAAGCCTTTTAAAATCTCGATTGTTTCAGCCACGCTAGGTTCTGCCACATCGATTTTTTGGAAGCGACGTGCTAGGGCATGGTCCTTTTCAAATACACCACGGTATTCTTGGTAAGTCGTTGCGCCTATGCATTTAAGCGTACCGTTAGATAGTGCTGGTTTAAGCAAGTTACTTGCATCTAAAGTACCACCACTGGCTGAACCTGCACCTATCAACGTATGAATCTCATCGATAAATAAAATCGCATCAGGATTTTCAGCAAGCTGCTTCATCACCGCTTTTAAACGTTGTTCAAAGTCACCGCGGTATTTAGTACCAGCAAGTAGCGCACCCATATCGAGTGAGTAAACAATCGCATTAGCTAATACATCAGGAATCTCTTTTTCAACGATGCGACGTGCTAAACCCTCAGCAATAGCAGTTTTACCTACGCCAGCTTCGCCCACTAATAACGGATTATTCTTACGGCGACGGCATAAGGTTTGGACTACGCGTTCTAATTCTGGGCCACGACCAATTAGTGGGTCGATTTTCCCAGCTAATACTTGAGCATTCAAGTTTTGTGCGTAGTTTTCAAGCGCGCCATTCGGTGCAGCTTCGCTTTCTGCTTCAGGGTCAGTACCTTCAGGTTTTGCGGTTTCTGTTACTTTAGAAACACCATGCGAGATGAAATTCACCACGTCTAAGCGCGTAACACCTTGCTGATGTAAGAAAAACA
>JAYTHN010000235.1:0-1206 GCA_043732505.1 Methylotenera sp. | reverse complement strand
TCACTGTGGTAATCGCTTGTGGAACCTCATGTGGATCTTGCAACACTTTACCTATCCGTGTTTTAGTGCCCTGATAGCTATCAACATCAAATTGCTTGCTACTCTTAACATCAACCGTGGGTAACGTAGCTTCATTTTTATGATCAACTGACGTATTAATTTCAGCAGATAACTCTTTAACTTCTTTTGAATCGACCACTTCTGCGGCAAACGAACCAATAGGCGTGACTGTGAACAACATGGCAACAGCCATAGATAACGGTTTTAATTTGAGCGAGTGTCGATATGCCACTTTATACCTTCCTTTAGGGTTGAAAATTTTGCTGGCTAAAGGCGATATATCGAGGTGGCTTGCTAATGTTGACTTGTAAAACGGTGTAAATTTAATAATAAATGATAACCGTTCTCATTTATAATTGCAACAGGTATGCAATATTTATGTGCATATCGACTATATATAATGCTTGAAAGATAACTCCGCAAATAAATCGACATGGCGCTTTAACATCACATACATAAAGCCTTCATTAAACTTAGGCTCATCTAATACTTTTGCATTACGTGAATCTAACTTTATAAACTTAGTATCATCGTTTATGTGGCAGTCTTTCCTAAACTCATAGCCCAAGTTTTATCTTCATCAATATCACGAAATAAAAACTGTACTACTCGGCTTGGGTAGAGGGATTTAGCATTCGCTAATATTTCATCCAGACTTGCGGATTTGCTATTAGCAGGCAAGTTTGGCGCCTCGACTTCTTTGCCTAACCAATAGTTAATCTCATGGTTCAATATAAGCGGCATGCCCGTTAGGCATAACAAAAGCATAAATGCTGTACACACCAAACTAGACCACTTGTACATCTATGCCCAAGTTTTTACAGATCCGATATTCATAATTTATTGATTAGATAAGTAATTTAATTCACTTAAGTTCGCTCACAAACCCAAGCATAGTGACACCAGCATTTTGTGCATCAGCCATCACTTCTGCTAAAATTTGATAGCGCGTTTCTTTATCTGCGCGAATTTGTAATTCTGGTTGTGGTTTTTTATCCGCGACTTGCTGCAGTTTCACTCTTAACTCACCTTGCACCATAGGCACATCGTTCCAATACATGTTGCCTGTAGTATCAATCGCCACTGATATTACTTTTGGCTTTTCAGGTAAAGGCTGGCAACTAGCTTGTGGCAAATCAATTTTCA
>JAYTHN010000234.1:0-1209 GCA_043732505.1 Methylotenera sp. | reverse complement strand
GGCGCGAATCGAAGTGCTATCATATGTCCTTCTAAACACCAGAAAGGTTACTTGTAGCAAATCACCTAATTTTTTTAATACAATCTCTACCCAGCTTGTTCTGTGCAACCAGGTAAGTAACCAAGACTCCTGTGCAGTGGCGCTACTGGATTCTTCAAAACGAAATTTGTCTGCCCAAGCGATTAGTGGTCTAAAGAAAAGCTGGTCATAAAGTAATATACCAATCAGCATAGTGCCGATTGCCCAACCAATTGCATGTAAATTTTGTTGTTCAATAGCTAGTGCAATATATGAGCCTATACCAGGCAATTTGATATTTTGGTTGGATACTGAGATTGCTTCAGATGCAACTACGAAAAACCAGCCGCCTGACATAGACATCATCATGTTCCATAGCAAACTTGGCATTGAAAAAGGCAAATCTAACCGCCAAAATCGCTGCCACCCTGATAGCTGAAATATTTTTGCAGCTTCCGCTAACTCCGCCGGAACTGTTCGAAAGCTTTGATAAACACTAAAAGCCATATTCCATGCTTGTGAGGTAAAAATGGCAAAGATTGCAGCAAATTCGACACCAAGTAAGCTACCTGGAAACATCGCAATAAACATGGTGACAGTAATCGACAAAAAGCCGAGTACGGGTATCGACTGAAGAATATCCAAAAGTGGTACTAGAACTTTTTCAGCAATTTTGTATTTAACAGTTAAAGCTGCAAAGATGCAGCTAAATACCATCGAAGCTGCTAGCGCAATAAACATCCTTAATGTGGTGCGTAGCAGGTAATAAGGCAGATTCACAGGGTCTAATGACAAAGGCAATGTTTCGCCCAGTTGAAATGGACGACTCATTTGTTGAGCGCCATAGGCGAGTAAAACAAGTAATGCCAACACTATTGGTAGCAAAACCCAATCCCAGCGTTTGCCGCCGGCTTCTAATACCTGTCTAGGAAAAAACTGCTTATTTTTACTCATAACTCATTTTCGTGAAATCAATTATTGTTCTTTAATTTATATTATCAGATATTAGAATTCCGTATGAAAACGAAACCCACCGAAATTGACAGGTCCTCGGTCAGCGTTATAACCAGGATTATTAATATGCTGATAATCTGCAGAAAGCCAAACTGATTTGCTAACTTCAAGATTATAAAATGCCTCTATGATATTTTCAGTTTTATAGCTTAAATTTCCGTCACCTAAACCCCCCCC
>JAYTHN010000233.1:0-1211 GCA_043732505.1 Methylotenera sp. | reverse complement strand
CTTGCTTTTTTAAGCTCATCACAGGCTGGTATAAGTTGATAACCGTTTGCACTTAACGTTTTTCTAATCACAGAATCTATGAGGGCTGTGCGCTCAACCTCTTGCGTGACATTTGGAATTGGTGACACATCTCGCAACTCAAAATCTACCATCATAATTTTTTTTATAGCGGGGCTCACCACTTGCAACTCTGCCCCAAAACTCAACCCAGTTAAAAGTAACCCACTTATTAAAAATATTAGCTTAGCCATGATGTTTATCCTTCTATGTATTTCATTGAAAGTATATTTGCTAATGCATGTTTACTATTCATGAGCATTTTTACAATACAGGTCTGTATATGTAATAGCAAGTAAGCACTTAATTTAAATATTTTGCAAAATGCAGAAAAAAATTTGATATTGCTCAATAAGCTACAGGCTGGTATCGTGCCGATTTAGACACACAATTTTCAATCTAAAATATTTTCTTTTAATTGATTTGGATGTGTTTAGAAAACGGAGATGAATCTAATTGTAACTTGTAGCCGTATAACACTCTGACTGGCTTAAATAAACTTTTTAATTCAGACAGGTTTATTAGTACAGGATAAATATTATTAGATGTATATAAATTTCAATTTCAGGAGTTTCACATGAACAAATTTTTAATTTCATTAGCCGTTGCTACGACATTAGGCATGACTAATATGGCTTACGCTGCAGAAAAAACAGTAATGGTGGGCGGTCAAAGCATGTTTGCTAGTAAAGATATTGTAGATAATGCTGTTAATTCAGCAGATCATACAACGCTAGTGGCCGCAGTAAAAGCTGCAGGGTTGGTAGACACATTAAAGTCCAAAGGCCCTTTCACAGTATTTGCGCCAACAAATGCCGCCTTTGCTAAATTGCCAGCAGGCACCGTGGAAACTTTAGTAAAACCAGAAAGCAAAGCAACACTTACTTCAATCTTAACTTACCATGTCGTGTCTGGTAGCTATGACTATAAAGCTTTGGCGGCAGACATTAAAAAAGGTAATGGTATTGCAGAATTAACCACCGTAAATGGTAAAAAATTAACGTTTAAAATGAATGGTGACCACAATATTACTGTGGCAGATAACAGTGGCGATGTTGCAAACATCAGTACTTATGATGTTTATCAATCAAACGGTGTCATTAACGTGATTGATACTGTTTTATTACCTAAATAATTTTACTACTAATTTATTT
>JAYTHN010000232.1:0-13572 GCA_043732505.1 Methylotenera sp. | reverse complement strand
TACTGCTGTTATTACAAGGCATTAAATCTTGTCCCACCCAAATCATGCCCTGTTGTGCCGCAAATACTGCGAGTTAAATTAGCGTGATAAATTTATCGCCACTTTGGCTGGTTGATGTGGTAAAGCCAGCTGCGATTTTATCTTTCCAGTCACGGGCATACCAAACTTTTAGCTCGCATCCATAAAAGCTTCAAACTGCGCCGATGGGCTATTCATGTAAGTAGGGCTACCGAAAATAATGGCATCAACATCAGCCAAAAACTCCCAATTTTCTGCCTCTTCTGAGTTATGCAAAGTTACTTCGGCGTCCTCAATTTTATTTGCACCACGCGCCACCGCTTTTGCTTGTACACCTTTATGGCCGTAAACAATATGATAATTTAAAGCAGTTTTCATCATCTCTTTACTCCTATCTTTTAATTTAAAATCAATCTTTTGTTGAATAATTTTTAGAAGGTGGCAAATCAAATAACAATATTTCAGCATCCGTTTGTGACAATATTTCTATTGTTGTTTCATCATCAATATCAATCGCGATTGCGTCACCTTGCGCTAAAGTTACGCCATTCAAAATTATGCTGCCGCGTACAATCTGAAAATACAAACTACGCCCAATGTGGGGTTGATACACTAAATGCTGACCTTTATCGAGCAAAGTTGAGTACAAATCCATATCTTGATGCACTAGCAAAGAGCCTTCACGCGCGCAGCTTGAAGCCAATAGACGCCATTGATTCTTTTTACTGGTCGCATCAAAATGCTTTTCTTCGTAACCTGGCTCAATACCATTACAATTTGGCAATATCCATATCTGTAGTAAATGCGCACTATGCTCATTCGATGCATTAAATTCACTATGTCTAACGCCAGTACCCGCGGTCATACGTTGCACATCGCCGGCTTTAATCAAAGAGCCATTGCCCATGCTATCTTTATGTTGCAAAGCACCATCCAACATATAAGTGATAATTTCCATGTCGTTGTGTCCATGCGTACCAAATCCTTTAGCCGCATCAATCACATCTTCATTAATCACGCGTAGAACTGAAAAACCCATGTGCGCAGGGTCATAATAGTTAGAGAAAGAAAATGAATGGTAGCTATCAAGCCAGCCATGATTTGCATGGCCACGGTCTGCCGATTTCCTGATTTTTGCATTTTCAATAGTGGTATTCATCGCTACTGCACTCATGTCACACTCTCCATATCACTAATTCAATAAACTTGAACTCCCTTAATTATACTTACTTAAATTTCAGTATTTAATTGATTGTTGGATGTTATGCCGATTTATTTTATACTGATAGCGAATAGTTCTGCACTGCTTATTCAAAATATTTGATATAGTATTCCTCATAAAAATTAGTTCTAATGATCGCCTACATATGAGCATTAAACTCTCTTTAGATTCATTAGAAGTATTAGATGCCATTGCCAGCAAGGGTAGCTTTGCTGCCGCTGCTGACTCATTATTTAGAGTCCCTTCAGCCATTACCTACACCGTTAGAAAATTAGAAGAAGATTTAGGTGTTTCATTATTCAACCGTAGCGGTCATCGTGCAGAGCTTACAGAAGCGGGTGCCGAATTATTGCGCGAAGGCCGCCATTTACTTATTGCCGCTGCTGAACTTGAGTGCCGTGTAAGACGTGTTGCCAGTGGTGTTGAGACTGAACTGACTATTGCAGTCAGTGACTTATTCAAGCTTGAAGCTATTTTTCCAATATTGAATGCATTTTATGCACAAAATTTTGGTACACGGATTAAGCTGCTACGTGAGGTATTTGGCGGTGGCTGGGATGCGCTAGTGAGTGGTCGCGCAGATATTGCGTTGGGCGTGCCAGGCGATGGGCCACCAGGCGGTGGCTATACTACCAAGCCGATAGGCACTATTGAGTTCATATACGCTGTTTCTAGTAACCACCCGCTTGCCAAGTTACCTGAACCATTACAAAATCTTGATATTATGAAATATCGTTCGATTTCAGCAGCAGATAGCTCACGTAATTTAGCACCACGCACGTCTGGCATTTTAACGGGACAAGATGTATTAACAGTGCCAGACATGCAATCTAAATTACAGGCGCAAATTTCAGGGTTAGGTGTGGGTTATTTGCCTAGGAAACTTGCAGAACAATATATTGCAACTGGTGAGTTAGTAGCTAAACTAGTCGCTGAGCCTAGGCATGAGGTCACTAGCTTTTTAGCTTGGCGTAGCATTGGAGGAAAGTCGCAGCAATGGCTTTTAGAGCAATTACAGCAACTTACTTTAGATGAAGTTTTAATGTAATCTTAAACTAACAAAATCCATTCAATCATGAGTAAATAGGCACTTAAAACATGTCACAAGACCAATTACCAGAAGAGTTTGCAGCACTCAATAAAATTGCAATTAGAGCGATGCTTTGGCTCAATGGCTTTGCCCATATCATCAAGGGTTAGCGCTGGCCGCCTCTGTCGTTATGTTTACCTGGCTATTTTTTAAAGATGTGTAAGAGGCAGCTTATACTAATAATTTAGTGCATGGATTTTTACATGCACTAGGCACCTTGATGTTGTTATGGTCAATTTCTGCGCTAATCTCTGCAGAAATTAGGTATTTAAAAGGCAGTAAGTTGGTCGTCGAAACCTTTATTGAAGTGGTGTTAGTGTTATTTTTGCGTAAGTTAATTGTAATGCCAGTACAAGATGCCTCACCTACTTTTGCAGAAATTGGCATGTGGGTGGATGGTGCCTTTGTCATGGGCTTATTGTTTGTGCTCATCCGCTGGGGACAAAAACAACCCGAACAATAAGTTAATTAGGCTGTCACAACGCGTAGGATAATTAAACCCAAATAAAAAGAAGAATATGCATAATATTACCAACGCCATTATTGCTAAAGCCAGCGAGGTTATTTTAGGTAAAGAGCAGCAAATCAAGCTAGCGCTGGCATGCATACTAGCACGCGGACATTTATTAATTGAAGACTTACCTGGCATGGGCAAAACCACTCTAGCCCATACTTTAGCGCAAGTATTAGGTTTACAGTTTCAACGCCTACAATTCACTAGCGATTTATTACCTGCCGATATTCTTGGTGTTTCTGTGTATGATAGAAACGCTGCAAGCTTCAAGTTTCATCCTGGTCCGGTATTTACTAATGTCTTACTAGCCGATGAAATTAATCGTGCTACTCCTAAAACACAAAGTGCATTGCTAGAGGTCATGGAAGAAGCACAAGTCACCATTGATGCAATGACCTATCAATTACCACAACCATTTTTCGTGATTGCCACACAAAATCCAAGCTCACAGATTGGCACATTCCCGTTACCTGAATCTCAACTAGACCGTTTTTTAATGCGCATTAGCTTAGGCTACCCAGATGCAGCATCAGAGCGGCAACTACTTAAAAATAATGGCGGTCGAGAACAATTAGCCAATATTATTCCGGTGATTGAAAGTGAGCAACTGCAGACTTTACAGGCTATTTGCCACAATATACATGTGTCTGATGAGCTATTGGATTATTTACAAGCCATCCTAAAATATACGCGCCAATCAACAGCATTCAACGCTGGACTTTCTCCACGTGCTGGTTTAAGTTTAAAACAATGCGCGCAAGCTTGGGCCATGATTGCTGGACGTGACCATGTTATTCCAGAAGATATTCAGGCGATATTACCTAGCGTTGCAGGGCATAGATTAGTGAGCAATACAGGAATTCAAAGTAGCGAAAATAGTATTTCAAACCTACTCAAAGCCGTGGCTATAACTTAGCTTTTTGTATTTAGCTCAATGGCAAAGGCTTTTAATCTACCTGATAATTTTAAATTAAGTTCGCCTAAAACTTGGTTTAGCATTGCTCAGCCCTTTGATAATGCAACGAAGTTAAGCCGCAGACATATCTATATATTGCCTACGCGTTTTGGCTGGCTGTATGCAGTATTATTGATAGCGTCACTTATAGGATCCATCAATTACTCACTCAGTCTTGGCTTTGCTATGACATTTTTATTAGCAGGGTTGGGCTCTATCAGTATGCTACATACTTGGCGTAATTTGGCGAATCTAAAAGTAACTATGCATCGCACTAACCCTGTTTTTGCAGGTGAGGATGCTGTTTTTGGATTAGTGATAACAGACGAAAGTAATCGCTCTCGTTACGCAATCAGCGCACAATTTTCGAATGAGAATAGCGGTTTTCAAACGATAAGCGAGGCAAGTTGTAGCGATATTCAAGCGCTAAACGCAGGAGTATTTAAGTTACGTTTAGCCAGCAAAAAACGCGGCTGGTTAAAAGCCCCACGTATAGCCTTTACAACTGAATTCCCAGTATCATTCTTTCATGTTTGGGCATATGCAGAAGTTGATAGTCAATGCCTGATTTACCCAAAACCTAGCTTATATAGCCAAACAAACCTTAGCAGTAATGCACAAGGTAATAGCGGCAATCAGCCAACGCCACAAGGAGACGATGACTTTGTAGGACATCGTAACTATCAGTTTGGTGACTCCCCAAAACGGGTCGATTGGAAAGCATCTTCACGCGAGCAAGGGCTTTTAACTAAGTTATTTCAGGGTGAGGCAACCTCTACCCTTTGGTTAGATTTTAAGGCCACCACAGGTGAAAATATCGAGTTGCGTATCAGCCAACTTACGCGCTGGGTGTTAGATGCTGAAAGTGAAAAGCTAAAATATGGCCTAAGGTTACCTCAGCTTAGCATCAACCCTAGTTACGGCGATGCTCATTATCATCAATGTTTAGCGGCATTGGCGCTCATGTAATGTTCAACAAAGCTAGGCTTAAAATGCAACAACTTTTGTGGTTATTGCTTTCACTCACGATTACCTTCACGGTTTATACCTTCAACTTAAATAGTTGGGTACCTGCATTCTTTGTATTTTTTGCGACATGGCGTTATTTAATTGAAAAGAAGCATTGGCCATTCCCTAAACTTTGGCTGCGATTACCCATTACGTTCGCTGGCGGGTTAGCAGTCTTAACTACTTATGGTTCACTGTTTGGGCGCGATGCAAGCTTAGCTTTGTTTGCTGTAATGATTTCACTTAAATTATTAGAAACCAAAAGTAAACGCGATTTTATTATCATGGTGATTTTGGGTTACTTTCTTACGGTGAATACACTGCTATTTACTCAGGCGATTTGGGTCATTCTAACAATCACACTTGCATTAGTTGGACTAACTGCTTGCTTAATTGTAACTAGTCACTCAGGTAGCACGCATAGTAATGCAGAAAATCCATTTACATGGAAAGCCCAAGCAAAACTAGCGGGTCATTTATTGCTGCAAGCCGTACCTATAATGTTGGTACTATTTGTCTTATTTCCGCGTATTCCAGGTCCTATTTGGGGCATTCCACAAGATGCTTACAGTGGCATGACTGGGCTATCTGACAGCATGGAACCTGGCAACATCAGCCAGCTAAGTTTATCGAGCAAAATTGCTTTTCGTGCTGAGTTTAAATCAGCTATTCCACCGAATAATCAGTTGTATTGGCGCGGACCTGTTTTGTGGCACCAAACTGGACGTAGCTGGCTTATCGGTAGCGAAAAGCTTGATATACCAATTGAATCGCTTGAAACTTCAGGGCCAGCGACCGATTACACCATTACGCTGGAACCGCATAATCGCAATTGGTTGCTTATGTTAGATTTACCTACTAATCTACCAGTAAATGCTGTCGTCAAACATGATATGCAAATCGTTTCTAAAGAGCCAGTACGAACAAGAATCCGCTATGACGGGCGCTCATATCTTCATTATCAATTAGGCGTTAAATTAAGTGATTACGAACGGACATTGTCATTACAACTACTAGATGATGAAAACCCGAAAACGCGACAACTCGCCGCAAAGTGGGTTAGTGAACATAAATCCCCTACGGATATTATTCAAGCCGCACTCACCATGTTTAAAGAGCAACCTTTTGTTTATACATTAGCGCCACCACGCTTAGGCCGTGAACCCGTAGATGATTTTTTGTTCAATACCAAACGTGGTTTTTGTGAGCATTATGCCAGTAGTTTTGTATACTTAATGCGAGCCGCTGCTATTCCTGCACGGATTGTCACTGGTTACCAAGGGGGTGAATTGAACCCAAATGGCCATTACTTAATCGTTCGTCAATCAGATGCACATGCATGGGCTGAAGTGTGGCTGGCAGACCAAGGCTGGGTGCGCGTAGACCCTACCTCAGTAGTTTCTCCAAATCGTATAGAGTCAGGTATTGGATCAGCTTTACCCGATTCAAATTTACTGCCCATGCTTTCTCGCCAAGATTACCCGTTTTTGAAAAAACTATATCTCAATTGGGATTCAGTCAACAATGGCTGGAATCAGTGGGTACTGGGCTACGACCAACAGAAACAACTTAATTTACTTAAGAAAATCATCAGTGATAAAATTGTTTGGGAAGATATTGGGCTGATATTAGTATTGGTTTTAATCACACTTATGGCTATCATTAGTTATTTTTTACTGCGTAACAAAGCGATAATGTTAGACCCCATTAAAAAAGTTTATCTGCAGTTTTTAAATAAGCTAGAAAAAACTGGTTTAAAAAAGTTAGCCTATGAGGGTGTCACAGATTTTAGTAAGCGTGCTGCAAAGAAACTACCTGAACGAGCTAGCGAAATAGTTGCAATCTCTGAGCTATTTTCATCATCGCAATATGCAAAACAAGTTGAAGCTGATAGAGAAAATAAAAATACACTAACTTTACTTAAGCAGTTAGTGAAAAATTTTAAAATAAAGCGCTTAAAATAAAGCGCTTAAACCAGATGCAACAAAAAATAAATGACTTTTAGTGAATCAACCAACTTACCAATAGCGCGTCTTCCAAAAAAAAGCATTTCTGAGACTGACCAAGACTACATGCAACTTGCTTTAGTATTAGCACAGCAGGCTGCACAAGCGGGTGAAATACCCGTGGGTGCTATCATTGTGAAGGATGGCATGGTGATAGGGCAAGGAAGTAATGCGCCGATAAAAATGAATGACCCGAGTGCGCATGCTGAAATTCGGGCGATACGCGTTGCTGCCCAATATTTAGAGAATTATAGATTAGTTGACTGCACACTTTACGTCACCTTAGAGCCTTGCGCCATGTGTACAGGTGCAATTCAACATGCACGCATAGCACGACTAGTTTATGGGGCTAATGATCTAAAAACTGGCGCTTGTGGCAGTGTCATCAATTTAATGACTGAGCCGAAACTCAACCATCACACTGAGGTGTCTGGTGGTATTTTGGCGGATGAGTGTGGATCAGTATTATCAGACTTTTTCAAGCAACGTAGACTAGATAAAAAAATATAGCAGGGATTCTTATGCTTTATTCGCGAAAATTGAAAACAAAAAACCCGCTAACAAGCGGGTTTTTTAAGTAGCTATTCAAGTTAAAAACTTAATAGTTTAATCTCTACTACCCATAGTTCCACCTAACAACTGTAACAGGCTGGTGAACAGATTGTAGATACTCATGTAAAGACCTAAAGTAGCCATCACATAGTTAGTTTCACCACCATTCACTATGCGGCTAACATCATACAAAATGAAACCTGAGAATATAAGCACTCCTATAGCAGATAATGCTAAAGCCATGGCTGGTATTTGAAAGAATATATTAGCCAGTGAAGCCACAATCAGTAAAATAATACCAATCATTAAAAACTTACCCATAAAACTAAAATCTTTTTTAGTCGTTGTTGCAATACCTGCCAACGTTAAAAAGATAATACCTGTACCGCCAGCGGCTAAGCCTACGATTTGCCCACCGTTACGCAGGTGTAAAGTGTGTTGTAAGATTGGCCCTAACATAAGTCCTAGTAAGAACGTGACGACTAACAGTAAAACGACACCAACGCTGCTATTGCGATTGGCAGAAATTGCCGCAAACATGCCGTAAAGCACCGCCATTGCACCAATTGCAAAAATAAAAGGATGTTGCTGCGCAAATACAAAATCCATTCTCATACCGATAAACGCGCCAATGACGGTTGGAATGAGGCTAAGACCCAGTAACGCATAAGTATTGCGCAAAACTTTATTAGTGACTTGCTGAGCTGTTTCTGAACGACCTATAACTTTCATTTCGTCAAACATTGTTTGATTCCTTTTAAGTAATAAAAATAATAGTTAATAAATTTAGAATTACAAAATTATTAAAAACTATATTTACTAAGATAGCGATTTAATACATAAGTTTCAAGTGGTAAATTGTTACAAATTGCGTATTCTGTTTCAGCTATTTAAATATCACTAAAACTTGAATACCCAAAGTGGGCTCATCAAAAACTAGTGCGCTTAAGCAAACAACTCGCCTTCTGTCTTACCTACTTGGGCTACTTTATGCACAGCACTCACAAAATCTATATCTTCATGCAATATATCTAAAGTTGGAGGATGCTTTTGTCCATGCATACGTGCTAAACGACTGATGCTTTGGGCAGAAATAGTCCACTTAAGATTTGCTAACAATTCATCAATCATTTCAGGCTGGTTACACAACAACACCATGTCACAACCAGCAGTTAATGCTGCCAAAGCGCGCGCAGTCACGTCACCGCCTGCAGTCGCAGCTTCCATGCTTAAATCATCACTAAAAATCGCGCCATTAAAACCTAAACGTTCACGCAATATTTTTTGCAACCAACGCGGTGAGAACCCTGCTGGTTTGTCGTCTACTTTAGGATAAATCACATGCGCAGACATAATGGCTTGGATGCCATCATCAATCAACATTCTAAAAGGCTGCATATCATGTTGTGCAATTCGATCAAATTCACGAGTATCCACAGGCATGCTCACATGCGAATCTGCCGCCACGAAGCCATGCCCAGGAAAATGTTTGCCTACGGCTGGCATGCCGCCTTTTTTAAGGCCTTGCATGAGTGCAAAGGCTAAATCATTAATTGCTTGAGGATTTAGATGAAAAGCTCTATCGCCAATCACTAAGCTATCGCCATAATCCATATCTAACACTGGTGTGAAACTAAAATCTACGCCATGCGCGCGTAGCTCAGCCGCTAGAATCCAGCCCGCTTCAGTAGCTAACTCTTTTGCTTTTTTGGGATTCTTATCCCAAATTTTGCCGAATTCTCGCATCGGCGGTATTTTAGTAAATCCTTCTCTAAAACGTTGTACACGCCCGCCTTCATGGTCAACTGCAATTAATAATGGTGGCTGGCGCACTGCATGAATACTGGCTGTTAGTGCTTTTAATTGGGCATTATTCTCATAATTACGTTTGAATAAAATAACGCCACCCACTAGCGGGTGCTGTAAACGACGAACATCATCAGCACTCAATTCTGTACCAACAACATCCAGCATAATTGAACCTAATGACATGCTTTACCTTTTTACTTTTAATTTGAATCTTTACAAAACAATGACGCAATTTCGGCCACTATGTTTAGCCTCATATAGCGCAGCATCTATACGCGCGAACAAGGTTTCAGCAGCTTCGTTTTGCTTATATTCTGCACAACCTAGACTGACAGTAATTTCAGTGCGTTGTAGTGGATACTCATATCGAATAGCGGCTACCGCAAGCCTAATTTTCTCTGCAATTTTGCTAGCCTCATCTAAGTGACAGTTTTTTAAGAGCACAAAAAACTCCTCACCGCACCAACGTTCCACTAAATCACTTTCACGCATAAGCGCTTTCACAGTCTGCCCTATTTTTTGTATGACCTCATCGCCAACTAAATGACCGTAATTATCATTCACAGATTTAAAGTGATCTATGTCAAAAATAATCGCTGAGAATTCACCATTATTTGAACTACACCCTGCATCTTTAATGGTTTGGGCCAGCAATATATTCAACATTTGGCGATTAGCAAAGCCAGACAATGGATCTGTCACTGCCATTTTCTCTAATTTATCGTGATACGACTTTAATAGCAATGAGACAATTGCTAACACAAGAAAAATCACCGCCAAACTTAATGCAACATTTAACCATAGTGCTTTTTGAGCTTAGTCGTTTCAACACTCTCATTTTGACTAACTACTAAATACCATTTCAGCTCTTTAATGTATCTCACATTCACATGTACGATTACATTAATATTGTCTGATTTTGGGTCTGATAGATTAATTTAGTTGACTCGGTATGGCGATTTTCAATATCACTAGCTAGTTGAGCTAGCTTTTCTAAATGCCTAATGGATGTACCTACTTTTATGACTTTGTCGCTAGCCATCACAATATTACCAGAGTCGTTCACTAGTAAAATATGGCTATTGAATTTGCGCTGAAACTCTAACAATAATTTATGCAATTTAGATGTCGTAAATCCTACTCCAGTAGCACCTAAAAACTTATGTAGCTGATTATAAACACGATAATTGATGAATATAGTCCAGCGATTGCCTTACACGCCATCTTTATCAGTGTTTATTTCATAATCAGCCTGCATATCACGTACGCGAAAATACCACTTAGTCTCTTGATTATTAATTAAATACGGTGCAAAAATACCAATGGAAGTGTAGTGCTTGCGTGTTTTTTCGGAGAGTAAAAATGCAGTGTCCATACCATTGTTTTTTTCTACACTTTTTAAGTATTTCACAATCCGCGTTTCATCTTGCTCACCAGCACTCAGCCAGTCTTGTAAAAACGTGTTCTGTGCCATTTGTGCAGAAATATAAATTGGCAACAGAATATCTTTTTGAATTTCGGAGTAAACGTTATCGCTAGTCAACTGTAGATTTTTTTCAACCAACTTATCGCGCATGGCAGCAGTAGATGACTGATAACTATGCCAGCCAGTTGCAAAAAACCCAGCAACCAGAATCAAACTAATAAGTGCAAGAAGGCGAAATTTTTCAGTGAATTTTTGCAAGTTGATATTTTTGAAGATTTAAATATTGTTTAAGATATAAATCAGATGCGATTAATAGTATTTTTGATAGCAAAGTTTTTATCAAGTTATTATCTTAAATAAATGTTACGCCAGATTTATGATATCTGCTGGTAAGAATGTAATAAGTTTACTATTGATTACTTTTGGAATTATGTTTGATTAGTCAACTTTTCTCACATCCCATTTATCACGTAAATAATCACCGCCTAAATTAATGGCGAGTATCAAGCTCATTAAACTCATACCCACAATTAATACATAATGTGGTGCAACTAGCATGTAGCGTACAGCATCACGTAGCATTGCGCCCCACGAGGCATTTGGGCTTTGTATGCCTAATCCTAGAAAAGACAAGCTGGCTTCTGCAAGCATGACACTTGCCAAACTATAAGTTGCTTCTACCACTAAAACAGAGGCTAATAATGGCAGAATGTGTAGCAAAATCAGGCGAGGCACACTGGCGCCTAATGACTCTGCGGCTTGTACGTGCTGGCGATTGCGTAAGCCCAACGTTTGCCCGCGCGTTAAACGTGCATAGCTCACCCAACCCGTTAGGCAAAGAGCAATAATTAAATTGCCCAAACCAGGGCCTAGCACTGCAGCAAATGAAATAGCTAATAAAATACCTGGGAAAGCCAAAAAAATATCGGTAATCTGCATTAAGATTCGGTCAACTTTACCGCCGTAAAACCCTGCGATCAAGCCAACAAAAACACCTATTGTCATGGTTACTACCGTCACCACCATGGCAACGATGAATGAAACTTCAACACCACGTAACAGCCGTGTCAATATGCTACGGCCTAGGTCATCCGCGCCTAGCAGGTAAGCGGCGCTTGGTGTTATTAAACTGGGCGAGCTTAAAATTGCATTTAAATTAATTGCGTTAGGCGTTAATTGTAAAACGCGCCCAACTAATACAGCGAGAATCCAAAAGCCTAAAATTGAAATCGCAAATTTCTTCATTTTAAAAAATCTCAGGCGTTTCCAACTCAATGGCGCATAAGTAAGATTTTGGCACTTCTGCAATGGCTAGTAAATCTGCCTCAATATCCCAAATATGTTCCCAGCCGCCAGTAGAGTAATCAACCACTCTAAGCTGATCAGTAAGCTTCCATTTTAAAATCCACACATGCACCCAGTCATAATCTATTGAGTCATCGTGATGCAGCACAAACACTGTGATACGTTGCCATTTATTCAAAAGATATCATCCAAATTTCACTCTAGGGTCGGATAAACGGTACAAAATATCTGTGAATAAATTCACTAATACATAACTTAAAGCAACAATCAGTACACAAGCTTGCGTGACGGGATAATCTCGTTTTTCAATACTCTCAACTAATAATCGTCCGATACCATCCCAGCTAAAAATCGTTTCAGTAATCACGGTACCAGCCAATAGACTACCCATTTGCAAACCGATAATAGTGATAATTGGCAGCAGGGCCGCTCGTAGCGCATGACGTAATATCACAGAAGGCTCGGTTAAGCCCTTGGCACGCGCTGTACGAATGTAATCATCATTCAATACTTCTAGCAGACTGGTACGCGTCATACGCGTTAATATGGCGCTTAAGCCAAAACCAAGCGTCATAGCTGGTAGCAAAATAGAATTATTTGAATCCATACCACTCACCGGCAACCAGCCTAACCACACTGCAAATATCAGCATCAACATGGGGCCTAACCAAAAAGCGGGCATGGCGGATAAGCGTACGGAAACAATTGTGACCACAAAGTCTTGCCAGTACCCAGCCTTAAGTGCCGCGTAAATCCCTAGTGGGATGCCAATACTCAACCCTATCAATAGCGATAAAAAAGCTAATTTAAGCGTTGCAGGATAACGCGTTTTAATCAGCTCGATAATCGGCGTTTTACTATGAATAGATTTGCCAAAGTCACCATGAGTAATCTTTGCTAAGTAAGTACCAAACTGCTGAATAAGTGGTTGATCTAGCCCTAAATCTGCACGCAATTGCACGCGGTCCACAATACTGGCAGATTCACCCAGCATGACTTCTACTGGATCGCCAGGTACCAAATGAATGAGTAAAAAAGTAAGCAGTAATACGCCAAATATGACTATGCAAAAACTTAATAATTGTTTAATTAAAAACACTTAATCACCTTAGTTCGTCATTCCCGCGTAGACGGGGATCCATTGAACGATGATGCTTAGCTTAATAAATTTTTTGTAAAGTTGGTGAAATTGAACCTTGCCTAGGTTCCCGTCTACGCGGGAATGACGATTAAGAAAAGTGATAGCTTTCATTCAGAAATTATCACAGGCGTACCAGCTTCAATTAAATCGAATAATTCTATGATGTCCGCATTACGCATACGTATACATCCATGTGACCCTATTTTGCCCATTTCAGTACTATCTGGTGAGCCATGAATGTAAATGTATCGCTGCATCGTATCGACATTGCCTAGCCTATTAAAGCCAACCTCAGTGCCTGAAAGCCATAAAATACGCGTCAGTATCCAATCCCGATTGGGAAACTCAGCTATCAATTCTGGTGTAAAAATTTCACCAGTAGGCCTGCGCCCTACAAAGACTGTATTGGCTGGCGCCTCAGCACCTATCTTCGCAAGAATGATGTGCTTACCTAACGGTGTACAACCACTATCCTTCTCACATCCAACGCCGTTAGCAGCTGTTGAAACGCTATATTTAGCCTTTA
>JAYTHN010000231.1:0-1216 GCA_043732505.1 Methylotenera sp. | reverse complement strand
TTGGATGCAGTCCGTCATCTTGAATCAAATTATGTTTTGCGGCTACATTTTCTAACATAAATGGTACTAAGCTAATTAGGTAGGTTTTGCTTAATTGTGTATAGGTATCACTGAAGTCGTTAGTATATTTAGGCCCGTAATTTGGGGGTATTTTCATACCAAGCAGTAACACTTTTGCGCCAGATTCTTTGCTTAATTTAATCATCATGTCGAGATTGGTCTTTATGTTTTGAATGGGTAATCCACGTAAACCATCATTTGCACCAAGCGCTAAAATTACAATGGCAGGCTTTGCTTCAATTAATTTTGCAGTGAGTCTACTTAAGCCTCCACTGGTAGTTTCGCCACTAACACTTGCATTCACGACTTGATAGTTATATTGCTGCGAATTGAGTTTATTTTGTAATAAGACTGCCCAACCTTGTTGTTGCGGAATACCATAAGCAGCTGAAAGGCTGTCACCGAACACTAAAATATTTGCTACAGAATTATTCGCAATTTTTGCTATAGACAACGTTGAGCAGGCAATAATACTTAAGCAACTAAAACCTAGCAGAAGCTGACTAAGAGTTAGTCTTCTAAGTATAGTAAATTGAAATATGATAGATTTAATTTCTAAAAATAAACGGGAAAATATCAATGCAGTACACTCCTATAATTCAAGCTCAAGATTTATTTTATGAAATCTTAACTACAAATACTCATGATAGTAACCAAATTCGCATATTACAAGGCTTAAATTTAACAATACAAACTGGTGAGCAGGTAGCTATAATTGGTAGTTCAGGTTCAGGTAAATCTACGCTTTTGAGTTTGCTTGCTGGGCTAGATGTGCCTACTCGCGGTAACGTTCAAATTCAAAATATGCCTTTTAGTAACTTAGATGAAGATGGGCGCGCAGCGCAGCGCGCAAAGAATATGGGTTTTGTATTTCAATCATTTCAGTTGTTGCCGTCATTGACAGCGTTAGAGAATGTGATGTTACCACTACAGTTAAAAAATGCGCCGGATGCGAAAGCCCTAAGTTTAGAGGCGCTTAATAAAGTGGGATTAAGTCAACGTACTCAACATTATCCCAAACAACTGTCAGGTGGAGAGCAGCAGCGTGTGGCTATTGCGCGTGCGTTTGCAACGCAGCCAGCCATACTGTTTGCAGATGAGCCTACTGGTAATTTGGATAATGCTACAGGTCAAATCATTATTGAGTTATTGTTTA
>JAYTHN010000230.1:0-1217 GCA_043732505.1 Methylotenera sp. | reverse complement strand
TATGCTTAGCAGCACTATTTTTGTTACGGATGTTTTTTCCAAGTTGGCTCAATAGTGTGTTTGATCACACCAATAATACGGTTGTAGTCAAGCAAATTGAACCTAACACAAAAACAGGGGCAGGCAGTACCGTGTTGGTAGGCTCTTACAGCCATGCAGTAAAAATAGCGATTCCAGCGGTAGTGAATATTTTCACCAGTAAAAAAGCACCGCCAAACCCTCATCAAAAATATTTGGATGATCCTGCCTTTCGCCAATTTTTTGGTGATCAATTAGATGGTATGGAGAGTCAATCACAACCTGAAAACAGCTTGGGTTCAGGGGTCATCGTAAGCGAACAAGGTTTAATTTTAACAAATAATCATGTTGTTGCTTCTGCTGATGAAATTGAAGTAGCGATGGCGGATGGTCGAAAGATTCCCGCTAAAGTCGTTGGTACAGACCCAGACACCGACTTAGCGCTCATTAAAATTGATGCTGACCATTTACCAGCAATCACGTTTGCTAGCTCAGATAAGCTCAACGTAGGTGATGTTGTATTAGCAATTGGCAACCCATTTGGGGTCGGGCAAACGGTAACACAAGGTATTGTGAGCGCGCTCGGCCGCAATCATTTAGGTATCAATACTTTTGAAAACTTCATTCAGACGGATGCCTCAATCAATCCAGGTAACTCTGGAGGCGCGTTGATTGATACTGAAGGTAATTTAGTTGGTGTCAATAGCGCTATCTACTCTCGTAGTGGTGGCTCGATGGGTATCGGTTTTGCTATTCCAGCTTCATTAGCACGCCAAGTCATGGAGCAGATTGTAACTAAAGGTAATGTAACTCGTGGCTGGATAGGTATTGAGGCACAAGATATTACGCCTGAACTAGCAGACTCGTTCAAGCTTAAGTTAGCAGAAGGTGCGCTAGTTGCCGGTGTATTACGTGGCAGCCCTGCTGACAAAGCAGGCTTACGTGCTGGTGATGTTCTGCTGGCGATTGAAGGAAAGTCAGTTTCAGACAGTGGTAGCATGTTAAATTCAATCGCAGTGTTAATACCCAATCAAAATGCAACGCTGAAAATTGCACGGGCCGAGAGGGTAATGGATGTAACGGTAATGATTGGTAAACGCCCTAAGCCAGCAGTTGCCAAAGAGTGAGTATTACCAACTAAAAACTTACTATCGGGTTGGTGGTAAAATTCTATGTTCAGGTGCCTGTTTGGTGAACTT
>JAYTHN010000229.1:0-4377 GCA_043732505.1 Methylotenera sp. | reverse complement strand
GCAAACCTTAAAATTTTTGGACCGACGCAATTAGCGGCGCAATTAGAAGGCTCTAAAGATTTCGCTAAAGCCTTTATGATGCGCCACAATATTCCAACTGCGGCTTATGCAACGTTTACCGATGCTAAAAAAGCACATGACTATGTGACTCAGCAAGGTGCGCCTATCGTGATTAAGGCTGATGGCTTAGCTGCAGGCAAAGGTGTAGTTGTCGCAATGTCTAACGAGGAAGCGCATGCTGCAATTGACGGGATGTTATCTGATAACAAATTAGGTGAGGCTGGCGCACGTGTTGTGATTGAAGAATTTTTAACGGGAGAAGAAGCTAGTTTTATTGTAATGGTTGATGGCAAAAATATACTGCCGCTTGCCACTAGCCAAGACCACAAAAGGTTATTAGACAAAGACCTTGGTCCGAATACAGGCGGCATGGGTGCATATTCTCCTGCCCCTGTTGTCACGCCGGAGATTCACGCAAAAGTGATGCGTGAAATCATTCGCCCTACAGTTGAAGGTATGGCAAAAGATGGTATTCCATATACGGGCTTTTTATATGCTGGCTTGATGATTTCATCGAATGGCGGCGTTAAAACTTTAGAATTCAATTGCCGCATGGGCGATCCTGAAACACAACCGATTTTGATGCGATTAAAAAGTGACTTTGTGACATTAGCAGAACATGCGATCAACGGGACATTGGATAAAACAGAAGCCGAGTGGGATAGACGTACTGCGCTCGGTGTGGTGATGGCCTCGCATCATTACCCTGAAACACCACGTTTAAATGATGAAATTACGGGGTTACCGAAAGGCCTAGTAGATGCTCACGTATTTCATGCTGGTACGGTATTAAAAGACGGCAAAGTATTCACGAGTGGTGGTCGCGTATTATGTGTTACAGCTTTAGGCGAAACGGTAAAGTTTGCCCAGCAGCAAGCCTATACAATAGTGGATTCTATTCAATTTGATGGTGCTCAGTATCGTACAGATATTGGTTATCGCGCCGTTAAAGGTTAATAATCTTGAATACTCAAGCAGTTTTACTGTATTTGCAAGGCTTGCAAGTACGCATTGTTGAGGCGCTAGAGCTCGTAGACGGCAAAACTTTTTTGCATGACAGCTGGAATCGCAATGAAGGTGGTGGTGGTACATCTTGCTTGCTCGAGGAAGGCAATGTATTTGAACGTGCAGGGGTGGGATTTTCTCATGTATTAGGTAATAAACTACCGCCTGCTGCAACTATTGCGCACCCAGAAGCAGCTGGACGCACTTGGGAGGCGATGGGCGTTTCACTTGTGTTGCATCCACGCAATCCTTTCGTGCCTACCGTACACATGAATATTCGCTTTTTTGTGGCAGAAAAAGAAGGTGAAGCCCCTATTTGGTGGTTCGGTGGCGGTATGGATCTGACGCCTTATTACGGTTTTGAAGATGATGCTGTACATTTTCACCGCACTAACAAGACTGCTTTAGATGCTTTTGATACAAATTACTATCCACAATTTAAAAAACATTGTGACGAGTACTTTTACCTGAAACATCGTAAAGAACCACGTGGTATTGGCGGTATCTTTTTTGATGACTTTAATGCTTTAGGCTTTGAGCAAAGTTTTGCTTTGCAGCGTGCGGTGGGTGATAGTTTCTTGAATGCTTACTTGCCTATCCTGCAGTGTCGCAAAGATAGGTCTTACAGCGAAGTAGAAAGAGACTTTCAGGCGTATAGACGTGGGCGTTATGTTGAATTCAATTTAGTCTATGACCGTGGCACATTATTCGGTTTGCAGTCTAATGGGCGTACTGAATCCATCTTAATGTCCATGCCACCTATCGTAAAATGGCGTTACGATTGGAAACCAGAGGCGAATAGCAAAGAAGCTAAGCTTTACTCAGACTTTTTGATCGATAAAGACTGGTTAAATTGTGCATAGTACTTATCTCACAGTACTTATCTAACAGTGCTTATTGATTGCTAGTATTTATTCAATTTTAGAGATTCAAACTAAACAATTATGACCACTGCAATAGACACTAAAGTTCAAGCTAAAAAGTTAGCACAAGACTTACTTGATTTTATTGATGCCAGCCCTAGCCCTTGGCACGCAGTGAATAGTGTTGAACAGCGCTTATTAGCACAAGGTTTTACAGCGTTACCAGAAACGGATGCTTGGCAACTTGAATATGGTGGTAGCTTTTTTGTGACACGTGGTGGTGCTTCTATCATTGCGTTTACATTAGGCAGTCAATCCCTCACTGAGTCTGGCTTTCGCATGATTGGCGCACATACTGATTCCCCTGGGTTACGACTTAAACCACATGCTGCTTTCGGCGGTGATGGTTTAATACGTATTGGCGTTGAAGTATACGGCGGTCCTATTTTAGCCACTTTTACTGACCGCGATTTAAGTATGGCTGGTCGTGTGAATGTACGCACTTCCTCTGGATTCGAGACTCGTTTGGTAAGGTTTGATGATTCCATCGTGCGCTTACCTAATCTCGCAATTCACATGAACCGTGAAGTGAACGACAAAGGTTTAAAGCTCAATAAGCAGACCGAGTTACCGCTGATCTTTGGTGAAAGCGAATCAGGCGTCGAAGCTGAAAAACAATTTTTAGGTCATATTGCTAAAGCGCTAAATGTTAAGTCGGACGACATACTCACTTTCGAACTGAATGTATTTGATACACAAAAAGGTAGTTTTTGGGGCGCTGAGCAAGAATTCATCACTGATAGTCAACTTGATAATTTAGCCTCTTGCCATGCTGCGGTCACGGCTTTAATTGCCACTAAAAATCCAGACTGGGCCATTGTATGCGCTTTATTTGACCATGAGGAAGTAGGTAGTGAAAGTGCAACGGGTGCGAGCGGCAGCTTTTTATCAGATGTGATTAACCGCATTACCAGCAAGTTAACATTCAATGAAGAAGAAAAATTACGCGCACTTGCGCAAAGTTTTTTCATCAGCGCAGATATGGCACATGCTTATCACCCTAATCACCCAAGCGCTTATGAGCCGTGCCATCATGCGCTGGTCAATAAAGGCCCAGTGATTAAAACCAATGCAAATCAGCGTTACAGTACTAGCGCAGATACTGCAGCACGCTTCATTACCCTCTGTGAAAAAGCTGAAGTACCCTACCAGCAATATGCACATCGTACAGACTTAGGCTGCGGTAGCACCATAGGTCCGATTATTGCTTCAAATTTAGGTGTAGCTAGTGTAGATGTAGGCTCGCCAATGTGGGCAATGCACAGCATACGTGAAAGTGCTGGCGTGCTGGATCACAGTTATATGATTGCAGTAATGAAGGCGATGTTTAAAAGTTGATGTACTATTCAAATTAATTAAATTAAAACTTAATAAATTAAACGAATTAGAAGCACCTAATAAGGGACATTGTAATGCTCAAACAGCTTCTTCGCACCAAACCTATATTGGGACATTCCGGCAGTGGGCTAAAAAAATGTCTTTCCGCTTTTGACTTAGCGCTTTTAGGTATTGGCGGCGCAATTGGTACAGGGATTTTTGTGCTCACAGGCATCGCCGCCGCCACGCAGTCTGGCCCTGCAGTCGTTATATCTTTTATTATCGCAGGTATTGCGTCGGCTTTTGCAGCATTGTCTTATGCAGAACTTTCCTCATCGGTTGGTGGTTCTGGCAGTGCTTATGGCTACAGTTATGTAGCTTTTGGTGAATTTGCAGCTTGGGTAATGGGATGGATATTATTGCTTGAGTACGGCGTTGGTGCAGCCGCTGTAGCAAATGGCTGGGGCGGATATTTTGTAAATACGCTCGCTAACTTCAATTTACAATTACCAGTGGCACTCACTAAAGCGCCCATTCTCGGCGGCATTATCAACTTACCAGCCTTTGGCATTATATGGGTACTGACAATTTTATTGACGATAGGCGTTAAAGAAAGTGCGCGATTTAATAATATTATTGTGATCATTAAACTCTCTACTATTGCCATTTTCATAGTGCTTGCTTCTATGCATCTTAATACCGATAATTGGCATCCATTCATGCCGTTTGGCTGGTTTACTGTGGTTGAAGGCGGTAAAAATATTGGTGTATTAGCAGGTGCATCATTAGTCTTCTTCGCTTATTTTGGTTTTGATGCAGTTTCAACTGCAGCTGAAGAAGCTAAGAATCCACAACGTGATTTACCGATTGGATTAATCGCTTCGCTCACGTTTTGCACCATTATTTATATCATAGTATCTGCGTTACTGACTGGAATTGTGCCTTACACAGACCTCAATGTTCCATCGCCAGTTGCTTGGGCACTCACTAAAATTGGTTATACGTGGGCATCTACTTTAGTGGCTACCGGCGTATTGGCAGGTTTAATTACTGTGTTATTGGTATTGCTGTA
>JAYTHN010000228.1:0-4382 GCA_043732505.1 Methylotenera sp. | reverse complement strand
GGGCGGTAATATTCAAGCAAGCTTTTCTTATGATTTTTCACTACCAAAAGACCAGCCAAAAATATCGCTTAATAACATTGCGTTAACGCTTAATAATTTGGCGGGAAAAGTCATTCCAGCTGCGGATTTGTCATTAAAACAAGCCATAATTTCATTGCCACAATTAGAATTTTCGATACAAACTAAGCCACAGCTTAAATTTCAAGATTTGAATATTAAGCTGACCGGCTTAAACCTACAAAATGACCAAGTGAATAACAAGGTCTCGTTATTATCTCTGCCGCAAATAGATGTCAATAAAGTTGGTTTTGATTTGGCTACACGTAGCATAAAAGTTGCACAGATATTATTAACGCACGGTACAGTAAATGCTATTAGAGATAAAACCGGTATGGTGAATTGGCAGCAGGCAATTGTTGCCCATGACATTAATTCTCTACAAAGTACATCTCTACCATTGAATAAAGAAGTAAAGACAACAGAAACGCCATTCACTATAGATATTGCTGATTTTCAGCTAAAACACTGGCTCGCCACGTACGAAGATCAGGCATTTGTATACCCACTTAAGGTGAATGTGGCGGATATTAATTTTGGCTTTGCGTTTGCAATGCCTCAAGGAAACATAGAAGTTAGTAGCCTGCAAAGCAATATAAATGGTTTATCTGCGAATTCTGCTTTATATAAAACTCCTGTTGCTACCTTAGATAAATTTAACCTTAGCCAAGGTGAAATAAGCTTAACAAATAAAAAACTGGGTGTGCAATCTATCCTATTATCTGGGCTTAAAACACAAGCTATCAAAGAGGCTAGTAAAACGCTTAACTGGCAGTCAATATTGGGAACTTTACCAAACACATCGGCTAAAACTCAAGTTGTATCAAATAAACAAAATAAAAAATCTGAATGGGCAGTATCTCTCAAAAAGCTGGCTTTAACTAATTCTAACTTGCATGTCGAAGACCGTAGCCTTAATACGCCTATGATATTAGATATTGAAAAAGCTACGCTTGAGATACAAGATACTTCACTAGATTTATCGCACATCTTACCTGTTAAAGCTGGATTTCAGGTTAAACAAGGTGGACAATTTATTGCAGAGGGCAAAATCACACCTTCGCCACTAAAAGCTGATTTAACTTTTAAGCTATCGCAACTTGCCCTAAAACCGATTGAGCCCTACATCAGTCACTTTGCTTTTCTTAAACTTAACGGTGGTACAAGCGATATCTCAGGTAAGTTATTAGTAAAAGAAGGTAAAGACTTAGCACTAGCTTTCAATG
The DNA here is from genome assembly GCA_043732505.1 of Methylotenera sp. Taxonomy (GTDB): domain Bacteria; phylum Pseudomonadota; class Gammaproteobacteria; order Burkholderiales; family Methylophilaceae; genus Methylotenera. Next base: position 3,099 of record JAYTHN010000228.1, on the reverse strand, counting down.
GTGGGTTTAGTATCAACAAACTTTCACTGGTTGAAGAAGCAAATGATGCCCCATTTTTAGGGTGGGAGCGTATCAGTAGTAACAGCTTAGAGATTTCCTTAGCCCCTAATCATGTTCACATGACAGAACTACAGGTCATCAACCCTTCAGGTAAATTTATTATTCATGAAGACAAAACCATGAATATCACGCGTATTTTACGTAATCCGCCATCGCCAGCTACCTTGCCTGTTGTAAACAAAGAAAAATCTCTGGCTACGTCTGCAGTTGCCACAAATACAGATATTGCCAATCCTACATTGACATTGGGTGCGCCCACACTTCAAGCTAATGTAGAAAACACGCCAGTAGCCTCTCCAATGTCAGAAACTAGCAATATACCCGCAACAGAAAAGTTTCCTGTCAGCATTGAGGCAGTACGCATCGAAAATGCTGAGCTGGATTTCGCTGACCTTTCACTTATACCGAAGTTTGGCGCACATATTAACTCGCTTACTGGCGTGATTAATGGCGCATCTACTAATGCAGCCTCTGTTGCGCAAGTAGAATTAGATGGAAAAGTTGATGATTACGGATCTGCACGTATTCGCGGTTCGGTACAGCCTTTCCAAGCGACTAACTTTACGGACTTAAAATTAAGTTTCAAAAATCTTGAAATGAATCGACTGACGCCTTATTCCGGTAAATTTGCTGGTAGGCGCATTGATTCCGGCAAACTTTCAGTTGATTTAGAATACAAAATCAAGCAGCGACAGTTAGCAGGTGAAAATAAATTTATTATCAACAAATTAAAGTTAGGTGAAAAAGTAGATAGTGCAGAATCTGCAAATTTACCGCTGGATTTAGTCATCGCTATTTTGGAGGATAGTGATGGAGTGATTGATTTAGACCTTCCGATTTCTGGTAGCCTAGATGACCCCAAGTTTAGCTATGGCAGCATTGTCTGGAAAGCCATCAAAAATGTCCTTAGCAAAATTGTAACCTCGCCTTTCCGTGCATTAGGCAAGTTATTTGGGGCTGACTCCGAAAAACTAGAAGCCATTTCGTTTGAGGCTGGCAGTGTTGCACTTGCACCACCTGAGCAAGAAAAACTGAAAACGATTAGCCAAGCATTATCCAAGCGATCAGGGCTGGCACTTGGTATTACCCCAAGTTACGACACCATTTTAGATACACGTGCACTTCAAGAGACGATACTTCGTAGTAAAGTCGCACAAGAAATGGGTATAAAACTTGCTGATGGTCAGAAGCCCGGGCCGATTGATTTAAGCAATCAAAAAACGCAAAAGGCAATTGATGATCTGTACGATACTCTCACCAAAAAGAGTTTGCTAAAAAAACTGGCCTCTAAACTAGAAAAGCCTAAAGAAGGCCATTATCAAGAGGCATTAGAAAAGCTCACTGTAAGTATTGAAGTAACTGAGCCTAATTTGCAAGTGCTTGCTAAGTTGCGCGGTGATGCAATACAAAGATCTTTGGTGGACGCTGGAATTGCAGCGGATAGAGTGCATGTTGATATTCCTATTAAAACCAAAGTTGATAGCAAAGCGATTAATACTAAATTAACGCTAAATGTTAAAGAGGCCAAAAATACTACTATTGAGCCAAATACAAAATTACCAGAATAATAAAATACGCTTACCTTTTAAGCGATTACGTACCGCAAAAAGTTTTATATTGCTGATCAAATAAAAGCTCAGGCGCTTGCATGTATTTGGAGGAGTGATTCAAATCAGCATATGGATTTGCCACAACCAACAAAAGATCATTCAGTAATCGCATATCACCCCTATCAACCGCTGAATTAAGCGCTTCTTCAACCAAATGATTTCGGGGAATCACTTTAGGGTTAGTTGCATACATTAATTGAAGGCTCTCATCAAAGGTTTCATTTTGTCTGGATAACCTAGTTTTCCAAAGGGTTAACCAGTTTTTAAACTCATCATCTTGATACAGTTCAGTATTTTGAATACTTTCCTCTGCTAATAATCTGAAAGTATTCGTATAATCAGCCTTATTCTTTTGCATGTAGGTTAATAAATCTTCTACAAGCGCGAGATCATCTGGCTCCTGATTAAAAACCCCTAATTTTTTTCTCATACCAGAGAGCCAATATGCCAAAAACTTATTGGGGTATTCATCCAGACATTTGGTGGCAAGCGAAATTGCCTTTTCTTGTGACTCATGAATACATGGCAATAACGTTTCAGCCAGGCGGACGAGATTCCAGTGCGCAATATTGGGCTGATTGCCAAAAGCATAGCGGCCGTTAGTATCAATAGAACTAAATACCGTTTCAGGATGGTAAATGTTCATAAATGCACATGGCCCATAGTCTATGGTTTCACCGCTTATGCTCATGTTATCGGTATTCATCACACCATGAATAAAGCCAACATGCATCCACTTGGCAATCAGAGATGCCTGTGAATCAATCACCCGCGTTAACAACTCAAGATATTTATTGTCAGAATCAGCAATTTCTGGAAAGTGCCGAGTAATAGTATAGTCAGATAATGCTTGGAGTTGTTGTGTACTTTGAGTGGTAGCTGCAAATTGAAATGTACCAACCCGAATGTGGCTAGAGGCTACACGCGTTAGAACAGCCCCAGGATATACATTGTCACGGTATACATTTTCACCAGTCGCGGTCACTGCAAGGCTTCTTGTAGTTGGAATACCAAGTGCGTACATTGCTTCACTGATAATGTATTCTCTTAACATAGGCCCCAGCGCAGCGCGGCCATCTCCTGAACGAGAGTATGGCGTTCTACCGGCACCCTTTAGCTGAATATCAACACGTTGCTTACTCGGAGTAAGGTGTTCGCCCAATAATATTGCACGTCCGTCACCGAGTATATTGAAATTACCGAATTGGTGGCCAGCATAAGCCTCTGATATAGGGTCAGCGCCACTGCAAATCACGCTACCCGCTAGAAATTGAGTGCCTTGTTTTTTTAGGGCATCAACATTTAAATCTAATACTACGCCTAATGAATCGTTAAAAATGATAAGCTTTGGATTTTTAACTTCAGTAGGTTGTTGTCTTTTATAAAAAATATTTGGTAGTTGCAAATAACTATTATCAAAGTTAAAGCC
>JAYTHN010000227.1:0-1221 GCA_043732505.1 Methylotenera sp. | reverse complement strand
ACCAGATGAGTCACCATTGCAGCATATGCTAAAGCTTGATCCACTGACACGTGAGCAAGAGCATCTTAATTACTTGGGAGGCTTTGATTTTAAGGGTGAAATGGCACGTTCACCTTGCACAAATTTCTCAGGTGGTGAAAAATCACGTTTAGCTTTGGCATTGCTGATTTGGACGCGACCCAATCTATTGCTATTAGATGAACCAACCAACCATTTAGATTTAGAAATGCGTCATGCATTGACACTTGCGTTGCAAGATTATGAAGGCGGTGTGATATTAGTCTCGCATGATAGAGCTTTACTACGCGCCACTTGTGATGAATTTATTTTAGTCGCAGATGGTAAAGCAGTTCCCTTTGATAGTGACCTAGAAGGTTATAGTCAGTGGCTAAACGAACAACGTTTGAAAGAAAAGCAAGCTACCCAAGTGCTGACTGATGATCAAGTCAATAAAAATGACAATATCGTCAATCGCGCAGCCAATAAAGCAGAGCGACAAGCTAGAATCGCTGAACGTCGGCCATTGGTAAAAGAATTGGAGCAGATAGATCTCAATATTAACAAATGGCAAGCTGATAAAAATACGTGTGACGAACGTTTGAATGACAGTGCACTTTACGTTGCAGCTGATAAATCAGAATTGCAAACCTTGGTAAAAAAACAAGCTGAGTATGCTAACCAAATAGAAATGGCAGAAGAGCGCTGGTTAGCCTTGTACGAGTTGCTAGAAGCAATTCCGCAGATTTAAAAAAGTAAAATTATGTGAGATATATTTATATGAGTAAAACCACTATATGGGTAAAACTAAATTAAAAGCCTTCAGCGAGGGCGTAATTGCCATTATCATAACCATCATGGTATTTATATTAAAAGTACAGCACGGCACAATTTTTGAGTCGTTAACACCATTATTGACTGTATTTTTAAGCTATGTATTGAGCTTTGTGCATATTGGCATTTACTGGAATTACCAGCCATCATATGGTGCATACGGTCAAGCAAGTGACAGCTGGTATCTTATGGGATAACTTACATTTGTTATTTTGGCTATCGTTTTTACCTTTTGCCACGGGTTGGATGGGTGAAAATCACTTTGCCGCTTTACCAACTGCACTATATGGTTTTGTATTATTGATGGCAGGCCTCGCTTATTTTATTTTGCAAAGATGTATTATTGCCAGCCAAGTAGCAGGTTCAATGTTGGCAAAAGCCATTGTATGT
>JAYTHN010000226.1:0-1224 GCA_043732505.1 Methylotenera sp. | reverse complement strand
CTTTAATGGTAGCGTATTATTTATTACTCATGATCGCCGCTTTTTAGATAAATTAGCAACACGCATTACAGAATTAGACCGCGGTATATTGACGGACTTTGTAGGTAACTTTACCCAATATCAAATTAAAAAAGAAGAGTTGGTTGCAGTTGAAGAAATACACGCGGCTAAGTTTGATAAATTTTTAGCGCAAGAAGAAGTCTGGATACGTAAAGGTATTAAAGCACGTCGCACGCGTAATGAAGGCCGTGTGCGTAGATTAGAAGCTTTACGTTTAGACCGCGCTGCAAGGCGTGAGCGCCAAGGTAATGTTAAGTTGAATTTAGACGCTGGTGAACGCAGCGGAAAACTGGTAGCAGAGCTTGAAAATGTTGTCAAAGCGTATGGCGATAGAACCTTGATCAAGGGCTTTAGCACACGTATTTTACGTGGTGACAAAATTGGTTTGCTTGGCCCTAACGGTATTGGTAAAACTACCTTACTTAAATTAATTTTAGGTGATATTGAAGCAGATAGCGGCGTTATTCAACGCGGAACTAAAATCAACGTAGCCTATTTTGACCAAATGCGCGAGCAGCTAGACGAAGAAGCAACGTTAGTGGATACGATTAGTCCAGGTTCAGATTTCGTGGAAATTGGCAATGAGAGCAAGCACGTGATTAGTTATCTGGAAGACTTTCTATTTCCGCCACAACGCTCACGTTCTCCTGTTAAATCTCTATCTGGTGGTGAGCGGAATCGATTATTATTAGCGCGCTTGTTTGCTCGCCCTGCGAATGTGTTGGTGCTAGATGAACCAACCAATGATTTAGATATTGATACGCTAGAGCTTTTAGAAAGTTTATTACAAGAATTCGCGGGTACATTATTTTTAGTGAGTCACGATCGTGCATTTTTAGAAAATACAGTCACACAGGTGATTGCATTTGAAGGCAATGGTTTACTCACTGAATTTGGTGGTGGCTACGATGATTGGCAACGTTTTACGCAACTACGTCTCGAAAATAAAAAATCTGAATTAGCAAATGCCAACAAAATTAACAATAAACCTACCAGTTCGGCTAATAAACAAGCTAAACCTACGGCGAAATTAAGCTTTAAAGAACAACAAGAGTTAGAAAGCATTCCTGCGCAAATTGAAAAATTAGAATTAGAACAAACTGAAATCAATGCACAATTAACCGATGGTGATCTTTTTAAATCACAGGATAAAACAAAAACCGA
>JAYTHN010000225.1:0-13684 GCA_043732505.1 Methylotenera sp. | reverse complement strand
ATGATTGTTGTAGCTTATAATTTGATAAATGTTAAAAAATTAACAATGTAAATTGTTGATAAGAATACACTTAATATAGGTAAAAGCGCTGGATAAACACAGTGAGCTTTAAATTAAATAGTAATATATTAAGGGCAACAATTTAAGGTAACAACAAATACTTGGTTAATGCCGTTCGCCATTTTATAAAGTAACGGTAAGTAAAATTAGCGCTCAAGCCGCCGCAGACAAATAAAGATAAAGCGCGACTTAAAGTGATAGTCATATTTGATGTACTGAAAATCAGGCACATTGCCGATTAAAAGTACAACCAGATTAAGATTTACTAAGGAAAGAATTTTAACGAATTTATGCCCCAACTGGCGTAAATTTAATAACTAGTTTGCTTTAACGACCAATAACTTAGTTTCTAGATATTTCATTACATGCTTAAAATGGTATGAATAAATATTAATTGAATCGATTAAATAACGAGATTTAGTTAATTAAATTTATATTAAATTTAACTTACAATATTTCTTAAAACTGCGCTTAACCGCACAATGCCACTAAACAAGGCATCGTTAAATTGCACACCTACGCGTAAGCTTTATTTAAGCTTTGCCTAGCTCTTTAGTTAGTTTCTTGCCAAACATTTGGCACTATTATTTTTATTTCCTCGCTTTAAAACCTTTAATTTCAATGGCTTTAATACAATAATGTTGTATTAAAGCCATTGTCTGATCCGCCTTGTACAGTGCAGGAGCAAGTTATGAAACGCATGTTATTTAATGCAACGCAATCTGAAGAGTTACGCGTTGCAATTGTTGATGGTCAAAAACTCATCGATTTAGATATCGAACACGCTGGCAAAGAGCAACGTAAAAGTAATATTTACAAAGGCGTCATCACCCGTATCGAGCCATCCCTTGAAGCCGCTTTTGTCGACTACGGCATGGATAGACACGGTTTTTTACCATTTAAAGAGGTAGCCCGCAGTTACTACAAAGAAGGCGCAGATGGTAAATCTCGCATTCAAGATGCATTAAAAGAAGGTCAAGAACTGATTGTTCAAGTTGATAAAGACGAACGTGGCAACAAAGGCGCTGCGCTCACTACTTTCATTTCTTTAGCTGGCCGTTATTTAGTGTTGATGCCAAATAATCCACGTGGTGGTGGGGTGTCTCGCCGTATTGAAGGTGAAGATCGCGACGAACTGCGTGACGTACTTGCGCAGTTAGAAGTACCAAAAGGCATGAGCATTATTGCGCGTACTGCTGGTATTGGCCGTAATGCTGAAGAGCTACAGTGGGATTTAAACTACCTTACCCAATTATGGACTGCAATTGATGGCGCTTCTGCCATGCAAGCGGGCTCTTATTTAATCTATCAAGAAGGTAGCTTAGTGATTCGGGCGATTCGTGATTATTTTAGCTCTGATATTGGTGAGATTTTAATCGATACGCCTGATATTCATGAACAAGCAGTACAGTTTATGAATCATGTAATGCCAGGCAATGTATCTCGCGTTAAGCTTTACCAAGATGAGATTCCACTCTTTACACGATTTCAAATTGAGCATCAAATTGAATCTGCGTTTTCACGTGAAGTGCGCTTGCCTTCAGGCGGCGCGATTGTGATTGATCATACCGAAGCATTGGTCTCAGTGGACGTTAACTCAGGTCGTGCAACGCGTGGTAGTGATATTGAACACACGGCATTTAACACTAACATTGAAGCAGCTGAAGAAGTCGCTCGTCAATTACGCCTGCGTGACTTAGGCGGCTTGGTGGTGATTGACTTTATTGACATGGAAAGCCAACGCAATCAACGTGAAGTTGAAAATGCGTTACGTGATGCTTTGCATGCAGATCGTGCCCGCGTACAAACTGGTAAGATTTCTCGCTTTGGTTTACTAGAATTATCTCGCCAACGCTTACGTCCAAGCTTAGGTGAAACCAACCATATCCCATGTCCACGCTGTAGTGGCACAGGTCATATTCGTGGCATTGAATCTACTGCACTACACATTCTTCGTATTACGCAAGAAGATGCGATGAAAGACAATAGTGCGATTATTCAGGTGCAATTGCCTGTTGAAGTGGCCACTTTCTTATTGAACGAAAAGCGTGCTGATATTCATAAAATTGAACAGCGCATGGGCGTAGAAGTGGTGTTGATTCCTAACATTCATCTTGAAACGCCTAATTACAACATCGTGCGAGTAAAGCATGATGATGTTACTGAAGAAACTAGCCGTGCAAGTTACAAAATGGTAGAGATGCCTGCTGAAACGACTTACATACCAAATGCAGAAGATGTAGCAAAAGCGGTACGGCCAATAGCTGCGGTTAAGGGGATTACTCCTTCAGCACCAGCGCCAATTGTTGCTGAAAAGATTACAGATCATACATCAGCTAAGTTAGATATCCAAAAAGTATCATTATTTGCACGTATCAAAAACTTCTTTGGTAGTACCAAGGTTGCGGTGGAAACACCAAAAACTGAAGCTGAAAAAGCAGATGAAACACGTAGAGATAATAATCGCAATAATCGAAACCGTAACAATCGAAACCGTAATGAACGATCTAGAAACAACAATAGTAATGGCGCTGAGCGCACGGATAAAGAGGTCAATCAGAATCTTCCAGTACGAAGTAATGAAACTAAAACTCCAGAACCGCGCAATATGGAAAATAAACCACAGGAGCAACGCCAACAAAAACCTCAACAACCTAGAACTGAACAGGCGAAAAATGAGCAGCAACCACGTAACAATCAAGCAGTGAGCGCTGTTACTGAAACACCTACAAATGATGTTGCTTTAGAACCACGTTCAGAACGCACAGGTCGTCGTAATCGCAACAATCGTCGCGGTCGTCGTGATCGTGAGGAAAGTGTAACGACTGAAACAAATCGTCCATTTATTCCTAACGACGAAATCAACGCTGGTCAATCAAATACAAATAATGAAGCTATTATTGTGACGCCTAAAGTTGAGCTAGCAACTAAAGTAGAAAACGATACCGTAATAACATCTGAAGCAACTATTGTTGAAGTTCAAGAAAATGTCGCTGCAAATAATGACACTGTACCTGCTAAAGTTGCCGTTGAACCTAAAGCAAAATCTGAGGCTAGAAAACCAAAAGCACCAAAAACTGCAACGCCTAATTTGGCTGAAGTAATTGCTGCAAATAAAACTGCTAGGGCTGATACACAGCAACAAGAGGTTAATGTTGTGAGCGAAGCAACTGTTAACAAAACAAACAGTAAGCGCCCTTCTCGTCCGCGTAAACCTAAAACTGAAGTAAAGCCAGTTGATTTAGCTTTAGTTGGTTTGCAATTGGTAGAAACGAAGGCTGATGCACCTAAAGCTAATACTTCTGTTGAAACTGCTAAACCAGCTACACCACGTAAAGCTGCAGCTTGGCAACAAAAGGTAGAAGCAAATGCTAGTGCAGAACCTTTAGTGATGGTGGAAACGCAAAACAAGTAATTTAAATCATTAGCTTCAACAGCTAACCATTCAATTTACTTAGCAAAAAAGCCCTGATTATTCAGGGCTTTTTTATGGATATAACTAATGCTCACTATTTTTATTTACACTGTTTTCTATCCGCGTAAATAATACACTATGGCATAACCAAAAGCCGCCATTAGCAATGCACCAAACACATGACTAGATGCATGAATGGAAGCCCAAAAATATTCTTGTTTTTGTAACAAAGTTAAACTCTCTCCGGTAAAGGCAGAAAATGTCGTCAGCCCTCCTAAGAAACCTGTGGTAATAAACAAACGTGCACCTTGGCTATCTAAGCTGCCAATACCTATAAGCGCAAGTGCTGAACCCATAATTAAGCCTCCACTTAAGTTAGCGGCTAGGGTGCCTAAAGGTAAATTTGGCAACAACGCATTAAGTAAAAGACCTAATCCCCAGCGACTCCACGCACCTATTGTTGCACCTAATGCTACTGCTAACGCATTTACTAAATTTACGGTGTTATTCATATAGTCTTAATTCTTATAAGATATATTGGCATATGATGGCTTTGTATAGAGTAAAATTATTATAATAGAATTTGTTGTTTTTTTAACAATCTCAATTTAATACACACCATCGCTAGAAAGTGACACCTTTGAAAGTATTAGCCCCAATAAAAGTAAAATCTGCTGAAAAAGTAATGTTTACCAAGAAAGTCTTATTTGTAAGCTCCGAAGTTTTTCCGCTAATCAAAACAGGCGGTTTAGCCGATGTCAGCGGCTCTTTACCTACAGCATTACAAAATCTTGGTGTTGATGTTCGTATATTAATCCCTGGCTACCCCACAGTATTAAATCAGCTATCTGATTTGCAGTCGATCGGGATGCTGAATAATTTACCAGTAATAGATAATGCAGAGCTGATGCTTGGTACAATTAAAGACACTCAAGTAAAAGTGATGGCCATTAAATCAGCCAGTCTTTACGAACGTGATGGTGGTCCTTATTCCGATGTGCATGGGCAAGAGTGGCCAGATAATGCATTACGTTTTGGTGTGTTATCAAAAGTAGCCGCTATTTTAAGTGGCGTACAAACGCCTTTACAAGACTGGCAGCCAGATATTGTGCATTGCAATGATTGGCAAACGGGCTTAACGCCAGCCTATATGAAATTGCAAGAAAATACTGAAGCTAAATCGATTATCAGTTTGCATAATATGGCCTTTCAAGGTTGCTTTCCATCAGAATGGGTAGCCACTTTAAGTTTACCTTCCTCAAGTTTCATCATCGATGGCTTTGAATATTATGGTCAATTATCATTTCTGAAAGCAGGTATTTATTATGCTGATGCAATCAGTACAGTGAGCCCTAGTTATGCAAAAGAAATACAAACAGCTGAGTTTGGTTTTGGATTTGAAGGTTTGCTAAAAACAAGAGGTAGCGAAATTAAAGGAATTTTAAACGGCATTGAAACTGATGAATGGAATCCTGAAATAGATGCTCACCTAATTAAAACCTTTAGCGCTAATAAGATAGCGGGTAAAAAACAAGTAAAAAGTGATTTGCAAAAAAAATTAGGGCTTAATAATGATGCAAATGCACCATTATTGGGCGTTGTTAGTCGCCTCACCCACCAAAAAGGCTTGGATTTATTACTCCCTAATATGCAATATCTATTAGATACTGGTTGCCAACTAGCACTATTAGGTAGTGGTGAAAATCTATTAGAAAGTGCATTTTTAAACATTGCTGAACAGAATCCTGGGCGCGTGAGTGTGACTCTTGGCTATAACGAACCACTCTCCCACCAAGTAATGGCAGGCTGTGACATGTTTATTATGCCTTCACGTTTTGAGCCGTGCGGACTTAATCAGTTATATGGCTTAGCGTATGGAACACCACCAATTGTGAATGCCACTGGTGGGCTTGCGGACTCAGTTATTGATACTGACCAAATAACCATTAAAGATAAAACTGCGAATGGATTTGTGATGGCGGAAGTAAGCGCAGAAGCACTGCTCGCTTGTATTTTACGTGCGTTAGAAGTATTCAATGACGAGACTAAAATATGGCGTCAAATTCAAAAAAACGGTATGTCAAAAAATTTAAGTTGGGATAAAAGTGCTTTGGAATATTTAGCGCTATATGAAAGCTTATGTTAAAGAATTAAGCTAATAATTCAACCTAAATATTGAATTAAAAGTGAGTAAGAAACTTGGCATGGTAAATGCTTTTATATAATTAAGCTTCTCCAAAGCCAGTTTCTCCTCCCTCAAGGGCGTCTTGTTAGACGCCCTCTTTTTTGGCTGAAACATTTAGTGCTCACAGCCAAAAAAAATGTCGAACAAACTATTTAACGATAAAATGTTCACGATAGTATTTCAACTCATCTATAGACTCATAAATATCTGCCAATGCTTCATGTTTACTTGCTTTTTTAAAGCCCGAGTAAATTTCTGGCTTCCAACGACGCGCTAACTCTTTAAATACGCTAACATCTAAATTGCGATAGTGAAAATAACTTTCCAAATTTGGCATGTAACGTGCCATAAAACGTCTATCTTGACAGATTGAGTTACCGCACATGGGTGATTTACCCGCACCTACAAACTCTTTTAGGAAAGCAACCATTTGTAAAGTAGCTTCTGCTTCGTCTAATGATGAGGCTTTAACTTTATTAATTAAACCCGACCGACCATGCGCGCCTTTATTCCAGGCATCCATACCATCGAGTACCGCATCACTTTGATGAATCACGAATACTGGCGACTCACCTAATACATTCAGATCAGCATCAGTCACTACGGCAGCAAGCTCTAAAATACGGTCTGAGTCAGGCAATAAACCGCTCATTTCCATATCTAGCCAAATTAAATTATTTTGATTTGTACTACCAGTATTAATATTACCCGCACTTGTCTCAGCTAAAGCTACCATCATGATTTCCATTATAATTAGGGTTATAAGCAAACTTGGTGAACCAACACCAATAAAATGCTTCACAATGTTAATATTAACTTAATTCAAAATTCTCAAAATAAATAAATTATGGCTTCAACTCTTACTTTCATCTTTGTCGCATTACTAGTCTCTACTACTTTAATACGTATTTGGCTTGGTCGTCGGCATATAGTCTATGTACAAGCACATCGCAACCAAGTGCCAACTGCTTTTAGCGGCAATATCACCTTAGATGCACATCAAAAAGCGGCTGATTACACAGCTGCAAAAAGTAAGTTAGTAATTACGGAAGCTGCAGTACAAGCATTATTACTTGCGGCATTGACATTAGGTGGCGGCTTACAAATTATTGATGATACATGGCGTAATTGGTTACCAAATCAAGATACTATTCGTGGTGCTTTAGTGATTTGTAGTGCAATGTTAGTAAGCAGTCTGATTGATTTACCTTTTGAATATTATAAAACGTTTGTAGTAGATGAGAAATTTGGCTTTAATAAAATGACACCTACGATGTTTTTCAGTGACCTCCTTAAACATAGTATTGTGGGTATTGCTTTAGGCGCACCAATCTTGTTTGCTGCCTTGTGGTTAATGCAAAGTGCTGTTCAATATTGGTGGTTATATTTATGGGTGCTATGGAGCCTATTTAATTTAGTAATGCTGGCGGTTTACCCCACTTTTATTGCGCCACTTTTCAATAAATTTTCACCGTTAAAAGATCAGAGCTTAAAACAACGAATTGAGGCATTACTCACAAAATGTGGCTTCAAATCACAAGGTCTTTTCGTGATGGATGGATCTGCAAGAAGCAGCCATGGTAATGCATACTTTACTGGCTTTGGCGCCTCTAAACGTGTGGTTTTCTTCGACACGTTACTAGAAAGACTGAATGCAGATGAAATTGAAGCGGTTTTAGCCCATGAGCTTGGTCATTTCAAGCATAATCATGTAGTTAAACGTATTGCACTCATGTTTTTTATCAGCTTTGTAGGTCTAGCATTACTGGGCTGGTTAATTAATCAACCTTGGTTTTATTCTGGGCTTGGGGTGACTACAACGAGCAACTATATGGGGTTCATACTGTTTCTATTAGTTTCTCCAGTATTTTTATTTTTGCTACGCCCTGTTATGGCGAGCTACTCACGTAAAAATGAATTCGAAGCAGATGATTATGCTGCTAAACACGCTGATGCAAAACGCTTGATCGAAGCACTGGTTAAACTATATCGTGATAACGCTTCTACACTAACGCCTGATCCATTACACTCTGCATTTTACGATTCTCATCCGCCAGCGAGTATTAGAATTTCCAAATTAGCCGCGTATACTAGTTAGCAGTACGTTACTTAAGGCTTAGCATATGAAATCGCTACTGTTAGCTTGCTTAATACTCACAACCAGCTTGATTAGTTACGATGCATCTGCAGAACCATTTGCTAAAGCTGATGTTGTGGCTGGCAAAGCGTTAGTAGATGGCAATTGTATCCATTGCCACGCCGAAAATTTTGGTGGAGATGGCTCAACAATCTACACTCGTGAATATCATAAGGTAAAGACTTCAAAAGGCCTCGTTGTACAAATACGCAATTGCAACACGATGTTAGGGCTTAAATGGTTTGATGACGAAGAGTTAAATGTCGCCAAATATTTAAACCAAACTTATTATAAATTTACTGAATAACAAAACCCATTGCTCAATAAAAATAATGTAAGTACGCTAGAAACCTCGAATTCATCAGATGCTCTTTTACAAGGTGTTGTAGTAGCTGCTTTTGGCAAGCGCTTTCAAGTTGAACTTAGCGACTCTCTATATGAGAAAAAGCGCATTAGCTGTGTAACGCGCGGCAAGAAAACAGACATTGCTTGTGGTGATATTGTCTCCATAAAGCTAACAGACAAGCGCGAGGGCGTAATAGAAACTACACTGCCACGTAAAACCTTGCTATACCGCAGCAATGCTTTTAAAAGCAAAATGCTAGCTGCTAATGTCACGCAAATTATTATTGTGCTAGCTACGCAACCCAGCTTTTATGAAGTGTTGCTCAACCGCTGCTTAATTGCAGCAGAAGCAGCCAATATTAATGCGCTAGTAGTCTTAAACAAATGTGACCTCGCAGATAATGATGATGCTAAGCAAAGACTAGAATTATATAAAGCACTAGGTTATCAAGTCTTGTCGTTATCTGCTAAAGAAGACATTTCAACGATAAAACCTTATTTGCAAGGCGAAGCAAGTATCTTAGTTGGTCAATCAGGAATGGGTAAATCTACAATTATTAATGCACTATTGCCAAATGAGTCAGTACGTACACAAGAAGTGAGCCATGTGCTAGATAGTGGAAAACATACTACTACGGCAGCACACTTGTATCATCTTGATGAGAACAGCCAACTGATAGATTCACCAGGGTTACAAGAGTTTGGTTTACATTATTTAAGTACTGACGAACTGGAGCATGCATTTGTTGAATTTAGACCATTTTTAGGGAAATGTAGATTTAATAATTGTAAACATTTACAAGAGCCAGATTGCGCGATTATCGGTGCTGTAAATAGCAATAAAATCACTGCTGAAAGACTCGCAATTTATAAAGTGTTACGCACTGAGATATCACAGTAAATTGAATAATAAATACAAATTAATCAAACGCTTAAAGCATGAAGATATTGTTGTAAACAATCGTAAAATCTTGTTGCAGTTTAATATGTTGTAATACAATTGATACGTTAATAACAGGGGCTACATAGAGGCCATTGATAGTGAGTGATATCCGGCGAGAAAAGACACAGATATCGCAATTAGATATTGGGATGTTTGTCTGCGAGTTAGACAGACCTTGGCTAGATTCGCCCTTTATATTGGAAGGTGTGCTCATTGAAGACGATGAGCAAATTGCTACAATATCCGCATTATGTGAATTTGTTTATGTTGATCGTACGGTTTCCGTAGGTAATTATTTTACAGCCCCACCAAAAGAACAGGTGGCGATTAAACGTGATGGTGCAATTATTCGCATCCAAGCTAGTGCCAGTTCAAATAAAACCTCAAGTAAAAATAAAAATGTCCGCACTGAAAGACAGAATATTAAGCCTACTAGTGCAAATGAAAAATTTTCTTTTTTTGATGTACTCAAAGAAATCAAAGCAAGTAATCAGAACTCGCATAGTTCATTAGTAAATAATCCAGAAACGACTAGGGCTCTATTTAACGTGCAACAACTCAGAAGTACTGATAATTCATCTAACTTTATACCTGAAGTAATTGCTGATGCTGGGTCTTTAACATCACAAATTAAAACAGATCTTTCGAATTTTATTTCCGGCCTTACGAGTTGGGGTAGCAAACAAAAGAAACTTAAATCAACGATTGACAAAGCTGCGCTAAAAGCAAATTTATCTAAAAAACATGGGCATGCCGATATTTACAGAATCACTATTTTTGAAGAGGCACCGCCTGTAGAGGATGAAATTGCTAAAATTTATCCCGTGTTTGAGAAATCACAATTAGCGACACGAGAAATTTTTGAAGCGTTAGCACAGGATCAAGGAATTGATTTAAGTAATGTCAATGAATCATTAGATAGTATGGTGGAGAGTATAGAACGCAACCCCGATGCGCTAATATGGCTAGCTAAGTTGAAACAGACTGATGATTACGCATATAACCATGCCCTCAATGTTTCCATTATGTTAATGGCGCTGGCAAGCTTTATGGCATTACCAAAAAAACAAGTAAAAGATTTAGGATTGGCTGGATTACTTCAAGATATTGGTAAAGCAAAAATACCTCAAGAGATTTTAAATAAAAAAGAAGCTATTACCAAAGAAGAATTTGAATTATTGAAAAAACATGTAGATCATGCACTTGAGTTGCTAGAAATTACAGATATGTCTTCTGGGAGCATTTCTGGCACAGTAATTTTGACCATTTCACAACATCATGAACGTATAGACGGTACTGGCTATCCGTATCAGTTATCCGAAAAACAAATTAGTTTGACTGGACAAATGGCAGGCTTGATTGATACTTATTGTGCACTCACTACCAATAAAGTGTATGCAAAAGGTGTTTATAATCAACTCGCTTTAGAAACAATTCACTCTTTACGTGACACAAAATTTAAAGGCGTATTAATTGACCAATTGGTACAATTTTTAGGTATCTATCCCGTTAGCACATTAGTGGAATTAAATACGGGTGAAGTAGCCGTGGTGATTCAACAAAACAGCGTACGCCGTATGTTACCTAGAGTAATGATTTTACTTAACCCAGATAAATCTAAATGTGAATACCCAGTTACCATCAATCTAATAAGCTCACCGCCTACTCCAACTGGTGAGCCTTATCAAATTGTTAGAGGTTTAGCGCCAGATTGCTATGGTTTAAGTGCAAGTAATTACTATGGCTAATACTACTAAGTCAGCACTCAGTAATGAAAAAGAATTAAACCTTACACCGTTGTTTCAAGGCTTTGTTATAGAGTTATCACCTAGTTTGTTGCAACAAATAATGCGTAGCTATCAACTTAAAGCTAATGATATAGTTGGTAATTATGCCTTTGATGTGCAGGCTTTTAATGAAAAAATGGTTGCAAAATTTTTTGAGATTGAGAATATTGATTTAAAACAGTTGGTTAATGTTATGACAAGTTGGCCAAAACAATTGAATTGGCCGCTATTTAATCATCAAGTTAATAAGTTGTTACTCGCTTGGCTAAATGATTATAAATTAGGTGCTAGCTTAGATGCAGCACTTTTCTTAGTAAGTTGTTTAACCTTACGTATTGCAAAAACTAGTGAGTCGCACGACTTATTAAATGATGAGGCATCTCAATTAATTCCCAGCTCAAGATTCCAACAATTACTAATGCATTTGCTAGCGCGTGTTACCAATCAGCTAGATCAATACAAATTTAATCATATTCAAAATTTTGAATTGGAAACTGGGTTACCTAATCTGCAGGTAATGTTAAATTTTTTAGATCAACATTTACAATCAGATCATCAAGAAACGCTATTAGAACCGAGCTATTTAAATTCAAAAAACACAGCCCCCAAGCATTTGGGTTTAATTCTTGTCAATCTAAACATCAATTTCGATGAAGCTTCACAACTCAATTCGGCATCCTCAAGTTTGATGATGGCGGCTATCCATGTTATAAAACAACATCTTAACGATGGAACAACATTATTCCGCATAGGGCCTGTTGAACTTGGAATTGTGATTCAACATATTAGCTTTCCTGCACAATTAAATTTAATTGTGTCAAAAATTATGTATGCATTCGAGGTTGAGCTACCACTAGATAATGTTACGCTAATATTAAAGCCATATTTTGGTGGCGTAAGTTCATTAAAAACACGTCAGAATGCTATTGCAATGCATGACTGCGCTAGACTAACACTACACCATGCCATGATTAACAATTACCACATTGAGTTTTACGATCAACATATTACGAATGCATTTTCCGATGCCCATCAGCTTGATGAGGCCATTATTCAAGCACTACAACAGAATGAATTAGAAATATTTTTACAGCCAATTATAAGTCTACCAAATGAAATATGCAGTAACGCAGAAACGCTGTTACGCTGGAAAAATGAAAAATGGCCTTCGACATCACCAATACGGTTAGTAGACACTATTTACAAAAAAGGCTTTGGAAAAGTATTTATACGTTGGCTTATTAGTAATGCCTGTCAGCGTATTGCAGAACTCAAGTCTGTGAATGAACGTAGTATTTCATTGACGATTAATTTAAGTGGTACAGATTTGTTAGATGCTGATTTGCCAGATTTATTGGCACAATCAGTCGCACTTTGGGAAATACCTGCAGAAAATCTAATCGTTGAAATTACAGAGAGTGATCTGCTATTAGATGAAGAAAAGGCCATGCAAGTGATTAATAAAATTGTAGCATTAGGCTGCAAGCTTGCATTGGATGACTTTGGCACTGGCTATTCATCTATGACAAGATTGCGTAGTATGCCCATTGATTTAGTTAAAATTGATCAATCTTTTGTTAAAAACATTGCTACTTCTAATGAAGATAAAGCCATTGTTCTTTCAGTTGTAAAGTTAGCCCATAGTTTAGGCAAAGCAGTGGTAGCTGAAGGAGTTGAGGATTTGGCCTGTTTAAACATTCTTAAAAAAATGGAATGTGAAAAAATACAAGGCTACTATTACGCAAAACCAATGCATTTTTCTGAATTTACTACATGGTTAGATTTATTTGAAAAACAACAAATGAGCTTAATTAATTAAAAAAATTAAAGAGTTAAGCTTTCATCAGCTTTTTACTAAGATTGGCATTTAGAAAATTCTAGTTGAGTAAGCGTATAATGCATTTTTAGTTTTTTACCTCAATTCAGTTTAAGTGATCTTCATGCACATTTCCACCCGCCTTGAGTTTGATGCTGGGCATCGTATTCCAAACCACAAAAGCCAATGTAAAAATTTACATGGTCATCGTTATGCAATAGAAATTACCTTATCAGGGGACATCATCACAGAAGAAAACACCTCTGAAAATGGCATGGTGATGGACTTTTCAGACGTCAAAGCTATTGCAAAAAATTCTGTCGTTGATAAATGGGATCATGCTTTTTTAGTATATCAATATGATATTGAAGTATTAAAATTTTTGAATTCACTTGATAATCACAAAACTATAATTTTCCCTACCGTACCAACCGCAGAGAATATGGCTGCTGAAGCTTTTAAAATACTTAAAAGTAGATACCAAAACACTTATGGAAATCATTTAAAACTTGAAAAAGTACGCCTATATGAAACGCCTAACAGTTGGGCTGATGCATTAGGTTAATGACACTCAATTAAAATAGTGTAGATTTCGGCTAGCTATCTTAGGCCTAGCAAATTTAAAGTTAGCTAGCGTTGACTATAGTTTTGATTCAAGTCTTGAAGTTCGAGAATTAAAGCCTCTCGCCAACTTGGTAGCACCACTGAAAAATCTTGTGCCAATTTAGCACAATTCAAAGTAGAATTAGTTGGTCTCAATGCAGGCGTAGGAAATTCTTGTGTACTAATCGCTTCAATATTTGCAACTTCTGTTTTGAGTATTGGTAAAACATTGGCTTTTGTTAAATTCACATCTGCCTGTAAATGCGAGTATTCTTCAACAATTGCAGTGGTAAATCCATGCCAAGACGTTTGACCAGCATTGACTAAATGATAAGTTCCTGCGGTGTCATTTTTCCACTCACTTAACACCTTCAATAATGCTTCAGCAATACT
>JAYTHN010000224.1:0-4408 GCA_043732505.1 Methylotenera sp. | reverse complement strand
ATGGATAGCCTGAAAAACCAAGTGGCAAACATGGCTGATATGTTGGATAGACAGTTGGCGTTGTTGGTAGATAGCCGCTACAACAATGGGCTACCTGCAAACTTATCTGGTAGTATTGGTTCAAATAGTACAATCAATCACGGACTGAAAGGGCTACAGATTAGCGTTAGCGCTTGGACAGCGGAAGCTTTGAAACTGACAATGCCAGCCTCCGTTTTTTCACGCTCCACCGAATGCCATAATCAAGATAAAGTGAGTATGGGCACGATTGCCAGCCGCGATTGCTTACGTGTTTTAGAGCTTACAGAACAGGTGGCAGCAGCCATGCTGATTGCCGTGCATCAAGGTGTGCTTTTAAGAATGCAATGCCCTCAAAAAGCTAAACTGCACGCTAATTTGCACACTATGATGCAATCTTTATCGCAGCATATTGCCTTTATTGAAGAAGATCGTGCTTTACAGACCGATCTAGAAAAATTAATTTTTCAAATTCAATTACGTGCTTGGCCTTTGTACATTTAGTTAATCAATTTATTCAATATTCATCAGATGATTCAGCCATGGTTTAAATATCCGCAGCAATTACAAAGTTTTGTGGTAGACCTGATATTGGCTGAACTTTCCGCCTTAAGGCAGGGTTTGCAAACACCCGTTTTTAGCTCGGCAAAAATGACATTAGATGAATCTGGTTTACATGCCGATTCATTAGAAATGATGGCATTATCAATCGCGTTATCACGAAGCATTCATTTAGAAAAAAGCGAAATTGAGGATAATTTATTTAATAATAACTTGCTAGACGATTGGATATCCATTTCACTTAAAAGCTTAACTGCGTTTTCGGCAAAGATTTCGTTTAAATCGTCTGGCAGTGTAGGCTTAAAAAAATATCACACACATCTACTTGCGCAGCTAGAACAAGAGGCCGAATTTTTAGGCCAACTATTAAAAGGCCGTAAACGTATTTTAAGAGCCGTGCCATCACATCATATTTATGGCTTTATTTTTACTATTTTATTGCCGCGTTATTTGGGTGATTCTGTAGAAGTTATAGATTCACGTGGTTTATCATTTAATGCAATTCAAGCTATATTGCAGCCAGGAGATTTGATGATTGCTTATCCAGAATTTTGGCAATTTTGTGATGAATCAAATATCAATTTTCCAACCGATATTATTGGAATCAATTCATCTGGCCCTTGCCCAGCGCAAATTAGCGTCAATCTTCTTGGGAAAAATTTATCAAACTTTTATGAAATATATGGCGCGTCCGAAACGGCTGGCATCAGTTGGAAAAGTTACCCATTATCTGCTTATACCTTATTTCCTTTTTGGGGGAAAACTGAATCGCCAACAGAAATTATTCGGCAGTTATCGGACGGCGATTTGAAAACCTATCCACTACAAGATAATTTGGATTGGATTTCTCCAACTCAATTTATTATAAAAGGTCGTAAAGATGAAATGGTACAAGTAGGCGGCATAAATGTTTCAATAAAGCTTGTGCACGAAAGATTAATCAATCACCCTTTAATAAAAGAAGCAGCTATCAGAATGATGCGGCCTGAGGAAGGAACAAGATTAAAAGCTTTTATCGTACTTAAGGAGGATGCTGAAAGTGGTTCTGAGTTAAACGATTTACACGTTAAGCGTATTTGTGAAGAAATTGAACTATACATAAACAAAAACTTTACCACCTTTGAGCGACCTAAATCCATCACCTATGGGCTTAAAATACCAGTTAATAAAATGGGTAAAAACAGCGATTGGTTCATTTAAACATTTTAAATGGTTGATTGTACAGCGTTTGTAACGCGGTTACGGCCTTGACGTTTAGACACATACATAGCCTCGTCTGCAAGTTTTAACAGCATATCAACACCAGTGACTTGTTCATCTACCGAACTTACTCCGATACTCACAGAGTAACGAATAACATGCCCGTTTATTTCAAAAGCTGATTCCTCAATTGAAGCTCTAAATCGTTCAGCGATTTTTACAGCACCTTCTAAATCGGTGGAAGGTAAAAGAGCGCCAAACTCTTCTCCGCCTAATCTAGCCACAATATCAATTGTTCTGACACTATTTTGTAATATTTTAGATAAGTGCTTCAGTACTTCATCCCCAGTGGCATGCCCATAAGTGTCATTAATTTTTTTAAAGTAGTCTACATCTATTGCAAGCAACGATAACGGTCTTGGTCTTTTTTTACAACGCTCAAACTCTACACCCGCAACTTCAAAAAATGAACGTCTATTGGAAATACCTGTGAGATAGTCAGAAAAACTGGCCTTAATAATTTCTTCTGTTGAAGCGCGTTTTTGATCAATATCGCGAATAATCAATGAATAGCGTGCCGGTTCATGGGGTGCTAGATAAGTATCTACTAACGGTGAAATAATGCTACTTCCCCAGAAGCGACTTCCATCTTTTCTTATACACCAGCTTTCAATTAAATCCCAGCCGTTTTGATCCGCTTCCATCAATCGGTCTTCTAAACGTACTTGATTGGTTAAATTCTCAGGAAAAAATATGCCGTAAGATTGTCCATCAACATCTATTTCTTTAAATTTGCTCAGTCTTTCTATGCTGATATTCCAGCGTTCAACTCTGCCTTCACAATCCAATGTAGCAATTGCATATTCCGAAACACCAGTAAAAATGGCATTAAACCAAGCTTCACTTTGCTGAAGCTGACGTTCTCTTTTGACCAATAATGTGGTGTCAGTGATAACTACCATTATCCGGTCCATATCCAGTTTTAGCAATGTAAATGCAAGAAACTTAGCGTCTTCTTTCCCAGGTATTCCTGCAGTTAACTGAACACGCAATGAGTCACAAATCTGCCCCCGTTTTTTGGTGAAACTTGTGCATAAGTTTTGTAACTCTGGCGCAATATCTTCTAAAGTTGTAAACAAATTTAACAAATCACCATTGGGTGCAATTGGCAAAAGTAGATTTGCTGTATAAGGATTTATCATGACTATGTGACCATCGGCTTGCATTTGTACCAAACCGACTGGTGCCATATACATAAACTGCAATAGCGATTCGTAATCAGAATTAAAATTTTCCATCTTCAGATTATCAACTCAATCTTAAAATAATGACATAATTACACGGCAACTGAGGTGAGCTGATTAATCTTAATTTAACACGTGTTGGTTTCATCTTAAGCGTTAAAACAAAATCCATTATTTCATCTAATTCAACTTTTTCGTCTATGACATCTTCAAATTTTTGCGCAACCAAGAAATTGTTCATGCAGGGTGCAACCGTGCTAAATAAATCGGCGTCTATAACGTTTTCATGTGAAAGGCCAGTCATTTTAGATTCATAAGCGTTGTAGATCTTTACAATACCTCCATCATCAAATCCAATAACACCGAACTCCAACTTATTAAGTTGCTCACGGCTAAGTTGACTCAATGTTTGCCCAAGCTCTAGTATATCGAAATTGATTTGATTCAATTGATGTTGCCTCATAAAATAATGAATTTTTAGTTAACTACAATTTCCTAACGTTTAATTGTTTATTGCAAACTTAAAAACAACCGCCTTTATTAATAAATAGTTATTAGGGTTTGATGCTAAACACAACTTATTCAACTAGTTAAGTTTAATCTGATTTTGAAAGTTCTATTTCAATTGCAATGTATTCCGTCAATAAAACGTGAATTCAGTTCCTATATACAAAACTAAAATTGACTTATTTAATAGGTTATGTAATTTCAGCAACTTTATTATAATAGCCAATAGTTATGGGTTCGCACTACATTAATTGTTTTGTAATATTAAATTTAAACCTTTTTATTATATCAAAGTAAATATCAAGTTTAATTTAAAAAGCTAAAAATATTAGAACTTTTGCAATAATTTACACAAGCCGTTCAACTTTTAAAGTTAGTAAAATTAATAATGAGCTAGAACATAATATTGATTTAATTTAATCAAAACTATAGTCAACAATCGTATCAATGGGATAGTTGGTGCTTTTTCGCTGATGGTGTTTAATTTCAAAGCCTTGGACGAGAGGTTGGAACATTTACCTCACGTTCATGTAACACGGGGGGCTACAAATACATCAACACTATAATTACCGTTCGATTGCAGTGCTTTCCACATGCGTGTCCAGCCTTATTCTCCTTTAACCTCTCTATGTATCACGCGGATGTGCGTGAGCAATGCATCATAAGGGAGGTAATATTGAGCAGTTCCGCACGTCCAGTGATGGTAATAGCCACTTTCACTAACATCCAGCACCAGGCACATTGCTGTAATAGGCTAAAGTCAGTTTAGTAGTGCCTAATGTGGCTTAGAGTTCACCTCGTTCTGATTCTGCAATCCAAGCGCGAATGGATTTAGGGGCAACATCTAATTGCCGACCTGCAGCTGCGACATTGAGATG
>JAYTHN010000223.1:0-4413 GCA_043732505.1 Methylotenera sp. | reverse complement strand
CGCTGAAGGCATTGTTAAGGCCATTCATCAAATTTTTTAATTAAATCCATTAAAACATTTGATTAGGCAAGTGTTTTGGCTAGCGTTATACTTATTATTATTCGCATTACTTACATTGAGCCTAAATTCATAGGCTACAGATTGGATTAAAATGAATCAACCAGTTATTCCTACCATTATAGAAGATGTGCAAAATACGATTGATACCCGTCAAATTGCCATTGATAAAGTGGGCATTAAAGCTATTCGTCACCCAGTAGTCGTTAAAGATAAATCAGGTGGCGAACAACATACAGTAGCGATGTTCAATATGTATGTGCATTTACCACAGCAATTTAAAGGCACGCACATGTCACGCTTTGTTGAAATTCTCAACATGAACGAACGTGCCATCTCTATAGAATCGTTCGAAACGATTTTGCGTGAAATGATTAAGCGTTTAGAAGCTGAGTCTGGGCATGTAGAAATGACTTTCCCATACTTTGTGAATAAAGCTGCACCAGTTTCTGGGGTCAAAAGCTTGCTAGATTATGAAGTTACATTTATTGGTGCGATTAGTCACGGTAAAATTGATATTACTGTGAAAGTATTAGTGCCAGTGACCAGCTTGTGTCCTTGCAGCAAAAAAATCTCTGAATACGGTGCGCATAATCAACGTTCACATGTTACGGTAACTGCGCTCATCAATGATTTCATTTGGATTGAAGATATTATTGATTTGGTAGAGAAAGAAGCATCATGTGAGCTTTATGGCTTGCTTAAACGCCCAGATGAAAAATACGTGACAGAACGCGCCTACGATAATCCAAAATTTGTAGAAGATATGGTGCGTGACGTTGCTGCACAACTGAATGCAGAAAAGCGGATAGTTGCTTACACGGTTGAGAGCGAGAATTTTGAATCAATTCACAATCATTCAGCTTATGCGTTGATTGAAAACGATAAACGTAATCGCTAAATTTGTACTTTAATAAAAAGCCACTTTATAAAGTGGCTTTTTATTAACTACTTTTATTTAGTTTAAAGATTACTTTCACAACCGTACCTTTCAACTGCTGAACATCTGCATAACCAAGCTCTACCCGTGCTTGATGTTGATGAGCAATCTCCCGCACAATCGCAAGGCCTAACCCACAACCATTTGCTACAGTGCCAAGTACTCGATAAAATCGTTCAAACACTTTATGCTGCTCATGCAGTGCAATACCTACGCCATCATCATAAACAGCCAGAACAGCTTCATCACAATCAATAAATAAACTGACGGTCACTTTTGCATAGGCTTGGTTATAGCGAATCGAATTATCAATCAAGTTATTTAGTAACTCTTGTAACAACACCGCATTACCGCTTATTTCAAATTTTCGTAGCGTGCAATTCACGCCTAAATCAATAACTTTTTCTAAAGCTTTAGGCACCCAATCCGCTGTCACTTCAGTCATCAATGCAACTAAATCTAACGTCGAAAACGCCAATGCAAGATTACTTTCAGGTTCTGCGCGCGCTAAGCTTAGCAGCTGATTTGCCAACCGACCTAAATTATCACTGCCAGTACTTATTTGTTGCAGTGCATGTTGCACACTGTCTAGATCATTTTCACGCAATGCAGCTTCAGCCTGAATTTTCAGTCCCGCTAAAGGAGTTTTTAACTGATGCGCTGCATTAGCTAAAAAATGGCGGCGCTCATCTACTCCTGCTTTTTCTTTTACTAATAAATCGTTCATCGCATGCAATAAAGGTTGCAATTCTTGAGGTGCATCTTGCTCTACTAACGGGTGTGTATCGGTAGGTAACCGCCGTGCGATTAAATCCTTCAATTTATCTAGTGATACCAAGCCTCGTTTAATACCTAAATTGACTAAAAAAGTCACCAGCACGATCAATAAAATTTGTGGAATAAGCATGATCGCAATAATGTCATGTGCCATTTTGTCGCGCTTTGCAGTGGTTTCACCAATTAAAATAGTAGCGTTACCTTTTGCCCTAGCGCCTACGTTTGCAGCAATACTATCGAGCGGTAAATTAAAGACGACTATTCGTAATAATTTGTTATTAAATTTTGCATCGTAATACACATGCTGTCCAGTAGCAGGCATAACTTTAGGTAAGGGAAGCGCATCTTCTCCAAGCAAAACTTCATGATTTTGATCTAATATTTGATAATAAATATAATCATCTTTATCGTATTCTAATAAATTAAGAGCACTGTCAGGTAAATCTACCACCATTCTACCTGCACTAACTTCAACCTCGTCAGCAAGTGCTAAAGCAACTCTAAATAGCGCTCTATCATAAGCCAAATTGGCAAAATGATTTGCTGAGTAGTAGGCCGATATGGTGGCTAATAACAATAAGGGCAATAACAAAATCAACAGCCAATTAAGTAATTTTTGCCGGATAGAATTGGTTTTAACATGTAACATTTTGAATATAGCCTAGGAGTCTTTCTGTGTCAGACTTGTTTAGTGACTTCAAGCTTTGCAAGCAAATAGCCCAATCCCCGTATGGTACGAATTTCTATCCCAAATACATTTAATTTTTTGCGTAAGCGTGACACATTAACTTCGACTGCATTATCACTCATTTCTTCATCCCAACTGCACAGATGCTCTAATATTTTAGCCTTACTCACTACTTTTGTAGCTTTAAGCATTAATAATTCAAGCAGCGAAATTTCACGCGCAGACAAAGATAAAGCAACTTCATTGACCATACATTGCCGACTTGTAGTGTCGAAGATTAAATCACCAAAACTAATTTTTGCGCTGCCACCAGAAATGCCACGCCGAATCAAAGCGCGCACGCGTGCTTCTAACTCAGCCAATTCAAAGGGCTTAGCCAAATAATCATCAGCACCCAGATCAAGGCCTTTAACACGACTTTGCGTATCTTCCAAGGCTGTAAGAATAAGTACTGGTGTTGTATTGCCACGGCTGCGTAAACGCTTTAGTACTTCAAAACCGTTCAATTTTGGCAACCCCAAATCTAATACAATTACGTCATATTCTTGATACGTCAGCAACTGATTTGCACTTTCACCATCCATCATTACATCAACCGCATAACCCAACTTAGTAAAAGACCGCTCTAAACCGTCTTTAAGTATCAAATCATCTTCAACTAATAACAGTCTCATCTAAATAATCATCTTTACTGTCATCATTAGCTTCTCAAAATATATATAAAAATATTTGCAAATAAAATCTTGTCAGCTTGGCGTCAGCTTCACAGTGTAAATTGTGTACTTGAATACGAAGTTTAACTAATCTGAACCAAGTACGTCTAATCTGATACAGATTTTTACACACTTTACCTTAATTTTTGGAGATTGAAATGAACAAATTTTTAACTACACTTTTAGCTACAGCTTTATTATCATTAGGTACAGCTTCATTCGCAGCTGATGCAGCTAAAACTACTGAACCAGCAAAAATGGAAGCGCCAGCTGCACCTGCTGCTGAGGCTGCAAAACCAGTAAAAAAACACACTCACAAACATCATGCTAAAAAAGCAGCTGACGTAACTCCTGCAGCTGAAGCACCAGCTGCTAAGTAAGTTTTGATAGCAAAAGAGTTACTCTAGTTAAATTAACTTATATAAAATTTACGTCATGAATTTTATATAATAAAAAAGGGCGGATTTCTGCCCTTTTTTATTTTTAATTATTTGATATTCAAACTAGTATTTTTTAGTCAATGTCATCGCAATATCTTGACGCTTCATATCTAATCGATTCAGAGCACTCATGCCTAGCAACACCATTGATGGTGAGCCACCTTCTAACACGCTCGCCTCCACTTGGCTGAGTGTAATACTACCGATTTTAAGATTTGCAATAGTCACGTGATAAGCATTGACTACGCCACTAGCGGTACTAACTTGTATAGGTGTGCCACGCTTATAATCAATATTGGCGTAATTCGCATCGTCACTATTGAGCGCGACAGAAGTAGCGCCTGTATCTAATAAAAACTTAAGTGTTACGCCGTTAATCTGACAGTCTGAAATAAAGTGGCCGTCAGTATTGGCATACAGGATCACACTAGAATTAGTATTTGCTGAGCCACCGCCTACTGAGGCCGCCTGCCCCATCACCAGTTCTTTAGTTTTACCTTCTATTAGTAACGTGGCCGAGGTGCTGTTAGCGCTAAGTAATTTAACCCCATCACTAGTTTGTCCAACACTCAATGTCTTTGGCTTTCCGCCGCTGATGATAACCACAGCTTTTTCACTAAATAGACCAACAATATTCACCTGTGTATCAGCCATGCAAACATTGCTTAACAGCATACCTAACAACAAAGAATTTAATCTTAAAATATTGGTTGTTCTCAATACTGTATATAGAGTCATCTGAACATTCCTTGATTGTGTGGCTGATTCTTACCCAACGTTTGATTTTGACTTAACTTC
>JAYTHN010000222.1:0-1231 GCA_043732505.1 Methylotenera sp. | reverse complement strand
TATCGCAAGTTTCCACCTTCATATCATATGGGCAACGAAAGCAATATGGATATGGCACAAAATGCGCCCGATCCGAAAAGTTACCAAAACGGCGGCGGTAGCGGTAGCTAGAAGTAATGGCTGAAGCACCCAGAGTACGACCATGGTAGCCACCCATAAAAGCAAATTGGTGAGTTTTACCGGTATGATTACGTACTAATTTTAATGAATCTTCTACAGCCTGTGCTCCACCTACATTAAAGTGCACACGGCCTTTTTCGCCATATTTATCTTCCATGTATTTACAAATAATTTCAGCCAGGTCCACTTTTTCTTTATGCAAATATTGGCTGGCTAGCTGCGGCAGTGCATCTACTTGATTATGCATAACATCATTTAGCCGTTTATTTTTATAACCAAAATTCACAGCTGAATACCACATTTGCCAATCTAAATAAGGTGTTTTATTTTCGTCGAATAAAAAGCTACCCTCACAATTCTCAAATACTTTTGGAGGATCCGCATAATTCACGGTATCGCCGTGTGAACAATACTTGTCATTTTTTTCTAAAATTTCGATTATTTTGCGGTCCATTAGATAGGTTCTTTCGTACTTAAAAATTTAATAGAGATGAAATGTTGATACATTATGCAACTTGGTTTTTGACTGCTTTATTACTTAAACGCTTGATAGCAATATCCCATTTCTTGACGACTTCCAATACTTCTGCAAATGTTTGAAAGCGTCTAAAAGGTATGTTTTCTTGTTCACAATGCTTAATAAGCTTGCCTTTAGCAAACACAATATCGGCATGTTTTGCCATGCAATAATCTGATTTTCCATCGCCGACTAGCACTACTGGCCCGCCAACATCTTCAGATAACTGTTCGGCTATTTGACACTTACATACGCCATTACCAGCCTTGCAATTTGGATTACGAAATGGATAGCTAATTGAAACACCGTTAGGCTTAAAATGCAGTTTATTGGCATAAATGGGCATTTTAGGAATGGCTGCATTATGGGTCGCAACATCTATGGCATGATCTAAACCATCACTTACAATCGCAACTTTAGCAAACTGACTAATGTACTTATGAAACGGAATGAAACTAGCATCTAGTTGAATGCCGCGGAAAAAATTCTCAAGGGTTACTTGGTCTACCTCTACCAAATCTAACTGTTGCTTCATGCATTCAATGGCGGTAATTTCTCCATTTAACCAATCAGCTTCAAGATCCTTCCATTTAT
>JAYTHN010000221.1:0-4424 GCA_043732505.1 Methylotenera sp. | reverse complement strand
CTCTTGCATTACCAATTTGTTGGCGATCTACCTGAAGTATGAGGTACCTGCAAAATTTCTTTGCGATTTCAGAATGGTGCTGATTGATACAGAGTTCACTCATAATTTTTATTTTTCAATAAGGTATAACGCAATTCAGCCTAACGATAGTCATCTTCACGCTGATGCCTGAGGGCTAATACGGTAACGATATTTTTTTTCAATCTCAAACAATGCTACATACCCATTTGCGCCAAAGCTAATTATTAGCTCTCTCAAAAATGGACTATCTGCTTTGGCTTTTCTGCATGTAAATGGAAATGTTTTAAGTAGTTCCATTGCGTTGTTGATGGCCTCCAATGCGCGACATACTGCTTGCGAATCTTGTTCAAGCAAAAAAGCATACAAACGCTTAATGTCATCTAGCGCTACTTTGGTAAATCGAATTTGATAGCTCAAACTATTGAGCTTTTTTTAAGCATGTCAGCTAACTCTGCTAATACGCTATCTCCTGAGTAATATTCTTGGTTAGCTTTAGCTTCATCACGCGAGGCAATACCTCGAGCAATAAATGATTGCTGGTGTAAACGTCGCTCAATATTATTACGAAGTGATTCCTCTACAAAACTAGAGAGCATTTCGTTATTGGCAAGCACGCTCTCTGCGGCTTCGCGCAATTTCGGTTCTACACGTAAAGCAGGGATTGTGGCTGTTTTCATCTTTAACTCCTATTTCGATGCATTTAAATACATTATCACAATTTCAATTATTTCGCGTACTCATTGAATACTGAATGGTCGCTAAATCATCCCAATTACCATCTAGTTTTGGCGAATAGTTTTTAATATTTTTACCCATTGCAGCAAATTGGCCTTCATACCACAGTGGAATATAAGGTAATTGATTATGAATACGTGCTGTAGCACTCTGCCAATCTTCTTTCGCCAGTAATTCATCTAAGGTTTTATCTGCATAGCGACCGCGGTTAAAACCATTGGGTGGGAAACTGGCTGACCCTAAAGCTTTGGCATAAATATCTGGTGTTTTGATACCGACCCAAGTAAGGCCAAATAATTGGAAATTACTTTGCTTTACATCTTCAAAGAATGTGCCCCAATCTAGGCTACGGATTTCTAAATCTATGCCGGCTGGTTGCATCTGGGCTTGCATAATCGTTGCAAAACGAACGTGCTGTGCGTCAGTAGAGGTTTTATAAATCAGCTTGAGTGGTAATTTAATACCCGCTTCAAGCAAAAGTTTTTTAGCCAAATCAGGGTTATAGTTGTAGGGTATTAAATTGAAATGGCCTGTATTACTATCACTTAAATTTGTAAAATGTTCAGGTGGCAAAATTGCAGCCGCAAGTCTAGTATTAGGCACCATCACCTTTTGTATAATGGCATCTCGATCAATCGCATGGGCGATTGCAAGCCTAACTTTTTGGTTAGTCAGCGCAGCATCTTGCATATTTAAACCAAGATATGAAAAATTTTCACCTATGTTAGTTTTAACATTAATCTCAGACTTGGTTTGTAAGTACTTCACTAGCTCTGGTGGTAAATCACCTTGCAATAAGTCAATTTCACCGTCTAGCAACTTTAGTACACGCACCGTGGGGTCTTTAACCTCAACTAAGCTAATCAACTGATTATCTTGTCTACGTTTTAAGGTAAGTTTATTTTGCCATCCCATCAATTTTAGCGGCCCGCTACCAACGGCATCATGCGAAAAATCATGGCTTTTTGCAATTAATGCACTAGGCAAAATTCCAATAATCAACTTAGCAGGAAAATCTTTATCTGCCTGTTTTAAATGGAATAATATTGTGTCGTTATCAATTACTTCAATATGCGCAATATTGCTAAATTCGGCTGCATGTGGCGAATCTTTCAATGCCATTAAGGAATCGTAAGTCGCTTTCACATCATAAGCGGTGACAAGGGTCTGATTGTGAAAGAATACGCGAGGCACTTGTAGCTTAAACTGATATTCCACAAGGCTAACTACCACCCATGAAGCTAAGCTTGGTAAAGGCTTAGATTGTGCATCAAAATCAACCAAACTTTGATATAGCAGCCGATTTACTCTTGCAGAAGTAGCATCTGTAGCATAACGCGGGTCTAGGTTGAGTGGCATGGTTGCCACAGCAAAACGAATCTCAGTATCTATTTCAGCCTTACCGCAAGCGGCAAGCACTATCACCATAAAAATGATAGTTAAGCATTTCACAGCTCAAATAACGCAATGGATTCCACATGTGAGGTGTGCGGAAACATATTGATAACGCCTGTAGATTTTAATGTATAGCCTTTTTCATTGACTAACAAACCAGCATCACGCGCCAGCGTTGCAGGGTTGCATGATACATAAACAATAGTTTTAGGGCTATTACTCGCATCTAACGATTTAATGAGTTCAAAAGCGCCATCACGTGGCGGGTCAATTAACCATTTATCAAGCTGACCTAAGCCAGTCAATGCTTCTGGGGTCATTTTAAACAAATCTGCAACGCCAAAGGTAACGTGGTTAATTTGATTTAGCTGCGCACTTTCTTGAGCACGTTCGACTAAATTAGCCAAACCTTCTAAACCCAATACCTGCGCGCCACTACGTGCAATCGGCAAGGTAAAATTTCCAATACCGCAAAAAAAATCAGCAATTTTTTCGCCTGCTTGCGGATTTAACAATTGCATTGCGCGGCGAAGCATCACTTGGTTAATTTGTGGGTTCACCTGCGTAAATTCATTAGGCTTGAATGGGTAAGTTAAACCAAATTCTGGCAGGCTGTACTTTAATGGGGGCAACTCTTTTTCTGGCGTACCTAATGGGTAGAATGGCTTGATTGTATCTGGACCTTTAGTTTGTGTCCAAATTTGTACCTTATGCTCATCTGCAAAGGCTTTAAATAAGACCTCATCTTGTGCTGACAGCGCATCCATAATACGAAAAATTAAAACAATCACTGGCTCTTGATTTACCCCATCCCCCGCCACATTTTCACCGACAGCCAACTCAATTTGCGGAATTTTTTCGCGTAAACTCAGTAGCATAATCAACTCTTGCAGCGGTGCTATCAAAGTAGAAACTTCTGGCGTTAGCACTTCGCAACTGTTCATATCGGCAACGTAACGCGTCGCTTTTTCATTAAAACCTACAAGTACGCGCTGTTTTTTTTCTACATAGCGAACACTTAAACGGGCCTTATGGCGATAACCCCAAGTTGGGCCATAAATAGGTAGCAACATATTCTTCGGCTTTACTTTACCAATATGCCAAAGATCACTTTCTAGCAATCTTTGTTTGTTAGCCACCTGACCTGTAAAATCTAAATGCTGCAATTTGCAGCCACCACAGACAACATAATGTGGACATTGAGGCGTAACGCGTAAATTAGATTGCTTTAATATCTCAACGACACGTGCAACTTCATAACTAGGTTTAATGCGAAATGATTTAAAAGTCACTCTTTCAGTTGGCAATGCGCCTTCAATAAAAATAGTTTTGCCTTCTACGTGTGCAACACCACGGCCTTCTTGGTCAAGTGACTTGATTGTGGTAGTTAAAACAGGTGCTAGCGCCATATCTGCTGCAGATTTATTACGTCTTTTTCTCATGTCAACATCTTACCGCACAGCGCAGATTAGAGGAAATGTACTTATTTTGTTAATTTATTCAATAGCTTGGCAATTAATACGTTATTAACCCGAGTAAAGTGACCTAAATAAACAAATATTAATGAAATGAAATCATTCAATATCGAGAAAATAATGAAAAAAATAATTTATGGCTTCGCTCTACTTTTAGGCACAGTATTTAGCCTTACAAAGCTTATAAGCATAGCTTTTGCTGCTGGGGGCAAAGTAAGGATTTCAGAATCAGGTATAAAATTTTCCACCGGTGGCATTGGTGAAGATGAAGTGGCTGCAATGCGCCGTATGGCCAAACAATTTTCACTTAATATTGTATTTTCTGCGGGCGCTGGAAGTGCTGCAATCAATGTAAATGCTGTGATTTTTAACAAAACTGGTCATGCAATTTTTAGGATTAAAGGTGCGATTCCACTTTTATATGTAGATTTTCCAGCTGGGAAATATAGAATACTGGCCAATTACCAAGGCTTAAAGCAAGACTATACAGTTGATGTCAGTAGTGAGAAAAATAAGCAACTAATTCTGAATTGGCCAGAAGAGGTGGAAGAAGATACTGAAGAATTGGAAGTCAAATAGAACCACCTAATATCACTGCCAAACCCAATAAATTTTACTTTACTGTTTTGATGAATAATCAAATGAATAATTAAACTAAAATTGGTATTTAAATCAAGCTTTCCAAGCGGTTAAAAATTCTGCCCAATGCGACGATTCAGCATTAGCAGCGCTATAACTAGTTAAGGTATCGCGCACTAGATTAATTTCAGCCTCATAAGCTACTGGGGTAAGATGCCC
>JAYTHN010000220.1:0-1235 GCA_043732505.1 Methylotenera sp. | reverse complement strand
AATGTAAATTAATATCTTCCATTGGTAATACTTGCGCAAAACCGCCGCCGGTTGCACCCCCTTTTTTACCAAATACAGGGCCTAGCGATGGCTCACGTATGCACAACATGGCATTCTTTCCACTATCTTTCAATACTTGATTTAATGCATCTGCTAGCCCTACCGTTGTGGTAGTTTTACCCTCTCCTGCTGGAGTAGGACTAATAGCGGTGACCAAAATCAATTTACCGTCTGGCAGAGGTTGTAGTTTTAGGATATAAGCAGGGCTGAGCTTAGCGATATGTTGACCATAAGGAATCAAATCCTCAGCATCTATATGCTGTGCTTTGGTATTAAGACTTTTTGCAATGAGAGAAATTGGCTTTAATTCAGCGCTTTGTGATATTTCGATATCTGTTTGCATTTGATTATTAAATAACCCTTACTTACGTTTACCTAGTAATGAACCCAATACTCCACGAATAATTTGCCGTCCAAGCTCTGAGCCAATGGTTCTTGCGGTCGTTTTAACTACTGTATCTAATATGCTATCTGAACGTCGACCAACTGGCTTGGATGATGTGCTTGGTAGAGAGTTACCGCCAAAGATTCCTCCCCAATTAAAGCCTTTATCTGCCTTAGCTTCAGTAGCACTTTGCGCGGCGCGACCTTGCAAAATTTCGTAAGCGGATTCACGATCTATCGACTTATCGTAAAAACCAAATACTTTAAAGGCTTTTACTGTGTCATTGCGTTCAGCGTCTGTAATTGCACCGATACGACTACCAAGTGGGCATATAAAGCTAAGCTCTACAGGCGAAGGAATGCCCTTTTCATCTAAAAATGAGACTAATGCTTCACCCATACCTAGTTCAGTAATAGCGCTAGCGACATTGACTTTAGGATTGCTTCTAAAAGTATCAGCCGCTGATTTAACTGCTTTTTGATCACGTGGTGTAAATGCCCGTAACGCATGCTGCACGGGATTGCCTAGCTGACCTGATACAACATCTGGAATATCTAATGGGTTTTGACTCACAAAATAAACACCAACTCCTTTTGAGCGAATCAAACGTACTACTTGCTCTATTTTGTATAGTAAAGCCTGGAAGGGCATCGTTAAATAACAAATGTGCTTCGTCAAAAAAGAAGACCAATTCTGGTTTTTCTAAATCCCCTGCTTCAGGAAGTTTTTCAAACAGCTCAGAAAGTAGCCATAGCAGTAGGGTCGCGTAGATACGTGGTGCGTTTAATAG
>JAYTHN010000219.1:0-1237 GCA_043732505.1 Methylotenera sp. | reverse complement strand
CAAGGAAGCGGTGGCTAAGTTTGTACAAGGCCATCTGTCGCCTAACCAGTCGGTGCGTAGCGATGCGTTCCCCTCACTGACGGAAATCGGCAAGACCCGGCAGCATACCGCGCGAGTGACTCCACCTGATATGGCAGATGAGTGGTTACCTTGGGTGCATATTGCGATTGGCAATCTTAAGTCATTTTTGCTGGGTACTTATCACGGCGTTTCAGCCAAGTATTTGCAGGAGTATCTCAATGAGTTCTGTTATCGATTCAATCGACGCTCATGGGAGGCTGAGTTGCCGCTACGTTTGCTCAAAGCCTGTTTGATGCACACTCAGGTGAAACTGAGAATTGTATAGAGGCATGTAAAATAATAAGCCTTTAAATTATGCTTACATTAACTAATGGCAATCAGGTGATAAAAATCCATTCTGACACTTCTGTCAGAATGGTCAATATTGAATTGCAGGGCATGCCATCTATAGGCGATGTTAAAAATGGCAATCCAAAAAATATTTATACTAATGAGATAAAAATAAGCAGTAATGAGCGCCCGGCAAGAGTTCGTTAGTAACGCCACCTAGAGCCCATTCACGGAATCAGCTATAACCATAGGCACCAGTAATCACAATATCAGCTTTTTGTTTTTTGACTACGGATATAAACTGCCTGGCATTTTTGTCGTTAGAAATTGCTGCTAATAGTTTGGCTTTAACATCATGACTTTTTAACCAATTCACCTCCTCGTTAAGGCGTCTTACCGACTCTTTTTGATCATCTTTTGCTACTATTTCAAGCACAGTTACCAGTGTGGCCAGTATTAATAAAGGTAAAGCACCCGCAATCGCACGCCTTGCCTCACGTGTATCTTTCCAGCCAATTAACATATTTTCTAACTTGAATTGTTTGCTTGCGATTGGTACCGCTAACACAGGGCGGCCAGATTGCATGACAATTTCTCCTGCATGTGCGCTATTAGGCCCTTCATAAAAATCGCTGGACGTAACGCCTGTAATAATTAAATCAGCAGAGCGAACTTATGCCACTATAAAATCTACTACCGGCTCGACTGTAACAATGGAGCGCCATTGTACTGATTTATCGTATCCATTAAATGCCTCTTTAAATAATATTTCTTCGGCTGCTATTTTTTCTTCTAGATAATGATTTTCCTGGTCAAGAAAATCCATTAACTAATAACCTTGGCCATAAATCATTTGCGTTTGCCGGCCCACTACAATACCAATAAC
>JAYTHN010000218.1:0-4445 GCA_043732505.1 Methylotenera sp. | reverse complement strand
CTCATTATATTTGCTGTGCGTTACTTGCTTTTATTTGCAGTTCCTGTGCCGCTGCGGAGCCTTTACCCAGCAGTGTAGGCTCACCTTTAACCTCAAATCAAACATCTGCGCAAAACCTTAGTCAGGAAAATCCTGAAAATTGGTCAGACCGTGCGCGCGAGGTATTGGTCAATGCGCTGAGGTTAACTGGCATACGTTATAAATATGGCGGAAACTCACCTGAGACTGGCTTTGACTGTAGTGGTTTTGTGCGTTATGTTTTTAAACAAGCTACCAGTTTAACGTTACCACATAGCGCACTTGCAATTAGTCAGTTGGGAAAAACTGTACCCAAAGATGAACTGCAACCTGGAGATTTAGTATTTTTTAATACGCTTAAAAGTACTTTTTCACATGTAGGTATTTACTTAGGTAATAATCGTTTTATTCATTCCCCTAGTAGCGGCGGGCAAGTAAGGGTAGAAAGTATGCAGGATGGTTATTGGGCAAGGCGATTTAATGGTGCTCAGCGTATAGATCAAACTAAATCCAGTAAACAAGAGTCAGCTTCGCCTCAATAAAAAACCGATATTTAAACCGCTTTTTTATTTGAATTAATCCATCATGTTTTATTGATTAAGCATGAAATATTAAGCATAGAATTTAGATAAATCACCTGGTTTACGTAGCATTTTATCAACTTCACCTAAATGTAATTCTTCTTGGTAAATCATTTCACGCGCATATTCTTCTAGCATAACTGAATCACCTTCTACTAATTTAAGTAGTGCTTTATAAGCATTTAATGCTGCAGTTTCGTGCTCCAAAGACTCGCGCAAAATATCGCCAATATCGTGGTTATGCGTTTCTAATAATGGGCCAATAGATAAAGAGGGGTGACCGCCTAAGTGCGTGATGATTTCACCCGCTTTATCAGCATGCCCTAATGATTCAGTCGCTTGGCTACGTAACCATGAAACGATAGGAATACGGTTATAACCAAACACCATCAGCGCATAATGCGTGTAACGCACAACGCCTGCTAGCTCAAACTCTAAAATCGTATTGAGTGCCTCAATTACTGGGCTTTGGGTGCCGTGATGATCAGCCATTTTTATTCTCCTAATGATGAATGTAACGTAGAATGACTAAAACCTAAACTAAATGCCATAATAACAGTTTAAACCAAACAAAAAAACTTTGCAGAATTGCTAATAGTTCGCATTGTCACTACGACATAGATTTAAGTTTAGATAGAGGGTCTATCGCTATGTCCAAGTTCGCGATCTGGATCGATCATATCTCGTATCAATTGCTTAAGCTCTTTAGTTTCTGGAAAATGCCCTGCTTCTTTACGTGAAAAAATGAGTTGTTGATTCAATGTGATTTCAAAAATACCATTTTTGCCAGGCTTTAACGCTACGCTGGTTAAGTCTTGCTCAAAAGTTGTAAGTAACTCTTGCGCCAGCCATGCGGCGCGTAAAAGCCAACGGCATTGCGTGCAGTAAGTAATCGTTACAATATAAGTTGTTGTTGGCTTAATTTCTGTAGGTTTAATTTCAATACTATGCTCGCGCAATTTAGTTATCCTTACTGTTATAATTTGTGATTGTTACAGCAAATATTAAGCTGGGTTTGAAACTATTAAAGCAATGTGTGTCATACACGAAGTAATGTTATATATTCAGGAATCATAATACATGCAAGCGACTAAAAAACATCCAAGTAAATACCGTGGTTTTGCTAAAATTGGCCTTGTTTGTTCTGGCTTATTACTCGGCCTTATGTTGAGTTTGACTTACTCTGCAGTAGCCGAAAAAATGGTCAAACAACAGCTTCCATTAGACGATTTACGGGCATTTGCTGAAGTGTTTGGAAAAATCAAAAGTGACTATGTAGAACCAGTAGAAGATAAAAAACTTATTTCTGAAGCTATTAGCGGCATGTTAACTGGGCTAGATCCACACTCTACTTACATGGATGCCGACGCATTTAAAGATATGCAGGCTGCTACACAAGGTGAGTTTGGTGGCTTAGGCATAGAAGTGGGTATGGAAGACGGCTTTATTAAAGTGGTTTCACCAATTGAAGATTCACCAGCATTCAAAGCAGGTATTAAGAGTGGTGACTTAATTACGAAGTTAGACGATGCGCCAGTCAAAGGTATGACATTAAATGATGCTGTGAAACGCATGCGTGGCAAACCAGATACACCAATTGTTATCACAGTGTTCCGCAAAACTGAGCCTAAACCACTTGTTTTTACACTAATTCGCGCAGTGATTAAAAATAAGAGTGTAAAATATAAATTGACTGAGCCTGGTTATGCTTATGCACGTGTAACGCAGTTTCAAGAACATACTGGTGAAGACCTAGCAAAAGCCATTATTACAATGCGCGACGAAAACAAAGGGCCTTTCAAAGGCTTCGTTTTAGATTTGCGTAATGATCCAGGTGGTTTATTAAATGGAGCAGTGGGTGTTGCAGCTGCATTTTTACCAAAAGATACTTTAGTAGTTTATACAGAAGGCCGCGCACCTGACTCTAAAATGCAGTTAACTGTTAGCCCAGAAAACTACGTGCGTGGTGGTGCAGCACATGATTATATTCGTGAAGTGCCAGAGGATTTGAAAACAGTGCCGATGGTAGTATTAATTAATGCTGGCTCTGCATCAGCTTCAGAAATCGTTGCTGGCGCGTTACAAGACCATAAACGTGCAACCTTGATTGGTATTCGCAGTTTTGGTAAAGGCTCAGTACAAACCATTATGCCTATGAATAACGGTGCTGCAATCAAATTAACTACCGCACGCTATTTCACTCCGAAAGGTCGCTCTATACAGGCTAAAGGTATTGACCCAGATTACATTGTGGAGGATGGTACTGATCAATCTGGCAACATTCACGAGGCTGATCTAACTCGCCATTTAGTTAACCCTAAAGATCCAAGTGCAGGTGTGCCAGTTAAAGTTGAACCGATTAGCGCGGCAAAAGAAGCGGCAAAAGAAAAAGCTGGTGAGAAAAAATTTGCTGAAGCTATAGGTCCAATTGAGCCGACTAGTAAAGATGATATTCAATTTGTACAAGCAATGAATTTTCTTAAGGGCAAACCAGTGATTAAATCTGAGCAGCCCAAAGTAGAAGCTGCAAAATAAAATTGCCCTTTGATCAATCATTAAAAACCGCCTGGAAGTTAAGGCGGATTTTTTATGCCTGCTACAGCAATAGCCCTCATTTAATATACAGCACAGGTTTATAATAGTGACATGGCATTATCAATTAAAGATTTAATTACAGAAGCTGACCGCTGTGTGGCATGCGGTCTTTGCTTGCCGCATTGTCCCACTTATAGGAAAACTGGCTCTGAGGCAGATTCACCACGCGGCAGAATTCAGCTAATGCGAGCCGTTGCCCAAGAAATTTTACCGAACAATGCTAGATTTAATGAGCATTTAGACTTATGTCTGAATTGCCGAAACTGTGAATCAGCGTGTCCAAATAACGTTAATTATGGGCATCTTGTAGATAGCTCACGAGCAATCTTTATGCGGAAAAGAAGCATTTGGCTGATCATTGCCAAACCATTTATTCGTCATCGCTATTTGCAATATGGGCTTGCTTGGTCTGTGTGGTTAATGCAAAAGCTTAAGTTAAGCTACCTATTGCAATATGTAGTACCTGCCGCAAAAGTGTTACCCGCTATTAATATGCCCACTATTTGGAAAACGCTTTACCCTTCTGATCATACTCAAATTAATAAAGGTGATGTAAGCTTATTTTTAGGATGCGCTACGAACATACTAGATAATAAAACGCTAAAAGCCAGTATTTATGTATTGAATAAATTGGGGTTTAATGTACATATTCCGCCTCAACAAACTTGTTGTGGCAGTATTGCCAGACAAATGGGCGATAGCAATGAAGCTGAAAAGTTAATTGCACAAAATCAAGCTGGCTTTGCTGACAATATGCCGATACTTACTGTAGCAAGCGGCTGTGGTGCTGGCTTGAATGATTATTTACCAAAACATAACGTACAAGATATCAGTGCATTTTTAATGGCTTGTGATTGGTCTGAAATGAAAATTCAAACTTTAGCCGAATGTATTTATGTGCAAGACCCATGCACTTTGCGTAATGTACAAAAAAGTCATCAAACTGTTTATAGTTTACTTAAAAAAATACCACAGGCTGATATACAACCACTAGCAGGTAACGGCCAATGTTGTGGAGGTGCGGGCGCTTATATGCTCACACAAAATGACATGGCAACCAATTTACGCAACGATAAAATAAACGCTATTACAGAAAATAATGTCGCAATACTTGCCACGTCAAACATTGGTTGCAGCTTACACATAGCGACTGGTTTACGTGCACAAAATTTAGACGTTTCTATTGAACACCCCATAGAAATTATTGCCAAACAGGTTGGTTTTGTAGGTATTTTATAATGAAGAGTGTTA
>JAYTHN010000217.1:0-1241 GCA_043732505.1 Methylotenera sp. | reverse complement strand
TGGTGGCACGTATAAAAGTGCTTGCTCTTGGTAGTTAAATGGGCTTTCCCAAAAGCCAGTGTTAGCAGCCTGCAAACCCATTTGTGCTACATAATGGCTAAAATCACTTTTTACGGCTAAAGTAGCAGAGGTGAATATCCAAGCGCGTGGTTGCGCATTAAGCTGTTTGCCAAAGCCTTCTGCCACACTTAACGGGGTGGCATGTAACTGCACTGATTGGGTAAATACCTCTACCCAGCGCACTAGATTGTTGTTTTGAGCAGATTGCCAGCGGCTAAATAAATTATGCAAGGCTTCACTGCGTTCCCAACATTTCTCTAGTAATGGATCTCGTGCGGCTTGGGTTTCAAGCACGGCAACTAATGCTTTTAACTGGCTTTGCATGTAATCAAATGCTGCCTCAAAACCTTTAAGTGCCAGCGCTTTTTGCACTGGTAAACGCGAGCCTTCGTAAGCAAAAATCAACCTGAAATCTTTAGCCGCTTTTTCTAAAGCTGGAATCACTTTGCCCAGCTCAATACAATCTTTAGCGAGTGTTAAGTGCGCAGCCGTGCAGTCACGCGATAATTCCATTAATTGACTGGTAGATACATCCTCGCCAAAAAATAGCCCTGCCACATCGGGCAGTTGGTGTGCTTCATCAAAAATCACGGTGTTAGCACTTGGTAATAACTCCGCCACACCTTCATCACGCAGCATCACATCGGCAAAAAATAAATGATGATTTACCACTACCACATCAGCGGCTAACGCTTGTTTGCGCGCCTCCATTACAAAGCAGTCTTTGTAATAACCACAATCACCACCTAAACAATTATCGCGTGTTGAGGTAACATTCGGCCAAATAGTCGCATTTTCTGGCACAGAATTTAGCTCACTTTTATCGCCAGTTTTACTATTTTCCACAAAAGTTTTAATTACATGTAAATATTTAGCATCTTCACGCGAAGCAAATCTACCTTCATTGGTAGCGCGCTCTAAATGATAGTGACATACATAATTTGAGCGACCTTTAAGCATAGCCACCGTCACTGGCACTTTAAGTGCGTCACGGACATTTGGTAAATCTCGGCTGAATAGCTGGTCCTGCAGGTTTTTAGTGCCAGTAGAAATAATTACTTTGCCGCCACTCAATAGCGCAGGTACTAAATAAGCAAAAGTTTTACCTGTACCTGTGCCAGCTTCTGCAACTAGCTGAGTATTATTTTCAATCGCGCCAGCAATCGCCAAAGCCATCTCTA
>JAYTHN010000216.1:0-1242 GCA_043732505.1 Methylotenera sp. | reverse complement strand
GTGCTTCAAAAATAGTTAAAGATGACGTACCGATGGCTAAAGACAAGCCTGCCAAGAAATAAGTTTGTTAATAATAAAGTCGCCAAATCGGCGGCTTTATTATTTTGGAGTATCTGAAATATACTTACATCAGGACTTTCTGGCAGTTTTAAATACCAAACCAAGCAAATAAACCAAACCCTACACCAACTAACGCACAACCTAGACTTGCGTATTGTAGCCATTTTCGGCGTGTCAAGAGTGCTATTGCTGCTAACGAGATTGCAATTTGTAATGCGGTAGTGCCAGTTGCCCAACGGTGATGGTGATGCATGTAGTGTTCTGATTGTTGATCCGCTTCTTTACTTAATTTTTCTAAGTCCTCTGCTTTCTTTTTAATTTCATCTTTCTCAATGTTGTAACGTAAAGCATCGTTTTTACTATTATCATGGTCTTTGCCCGTTGTCAGCTTGGCCGCTAACTCTGCTAGATTCTGCTTATTTCCTTTGGCTTGGTAAAAATTCCATTGATCTGATGCTTCAGTTTTTTTAATTGAAGCCTCATTCTTTAAAATAATCGCTTCACCCAAAGTCACGCTGGCCTCATAAGAAAGTAATGCGCCTATGGTGGCCATAATGGCTGTCATCACAGCCAATCTGCCATTAAAACCATTACTTTCTTGATTAGCCTCTAATACTTCTTCGTGCGGCCCTTTCACTTCAAACTCTTCACTCATGTATTGCTCCTCATTTTTGTACTGTAAAAATATTAATGGGTATCCGAACAGTTAATATCAAGTAAGGCTGCAACCCAATATATATGCTAGTACATTTCGTGTACTTTTAATACGAATTATTAGCGATTCTGAATGACTGCAGTGGGCTGTAATAAACACTTATATTTATTAGCGATTAGCAGCCTAAAGCATATACACAACTGTCTAGTTAATGGTGAGCTGATAAGAATTAACTTGCAGTCAACCAATACGTGCAATTATTCAATAAACAAACAAACAAACCTAAACTATTAGTTAAATGAATCCTAAATTAATTGTGTTATTAAGCATCATGAAGATAAGCCAAACGTACGTAAATTTTCAACTCGCCCATGATAAAGGGCTGATACTAAATCAGATTGGGTGACTATTCCGACCAAGTGGCGATGCACATTCACCACCGGAATACGGAGATGCGTGCGATGTTGTGTCATTAAAGGAATAAGCTCAATGATATGCATGTCTATTTTTGCAGTGACTGCTGGAGA
>JAYTHN010000215.1:0-4458 GCA_043732505.1 Methylotenera sp. | reverse complement strand
TGCCTGATAATGCTTGCAACATTGCTAGCGCATCAGCGTCGTTTTCAGGTTTCCCTAATATTTTACCCGCCAATACTACTGTAGTATCTGCTGCTAATACCAAATATTCTCGCTGCTCTGGCGTTAGCCCAACAATACAAGCCTCGGCTTTTTGCCGCGCTAAACGTGTGACATAATTTTCGTGAGATTCATTCTGCAACTGAGTTTCATCAATATCGGCTGGTAAGATTTTGCAAGTTAAGCCTAATTGTTGCAATAACTCCACACGCCTAGGGCTACGCGAAGCAAGATAAATGGTGGGCAATACGTAAATTTTCTGACTCATACAAGTACTTTAATTTACTATGTAGAAATTAACAAAGGTTTAATTTAATTAACTATTTTTTGCAATTCATCGTTTAAGGCATATTCATGACAGACTGGTCGGCACTATTCAAAATCGGCATCGCTTTATTCGCCATTGTGAATCCCATTGGTAGCCTGCCTATATTCATCAGTGCCACCGATGGCTGGAGCAGTCAAGATCGCGCTAAAACATCTAGAACAGTCGCGCTCACAGTATTTATTGTACTGATCGCCTCAGCTTTTTTAGGCGACCAAATTCTTGCATTTTTTGGCATCACTATTCCCTCTTTTCAGGTAGGTGGTGGCATATTGCTCATGCTTATTGCCATTTCTATGATGCATGGCAAACAAAGTGGTACGCGCCAAACACCAGAAGAAGCGCAAACGTTAGTTGAGCGTGAAGTCATTGCAATTGTGCCACTTAGCATCCCTTTACTTGCTGGCCCTGGCGCAATCAGTAGCATGATTATTGCAGCTCAACAAAGTAATGGCTTTGCTGGGCATTTATCGTTAGTCATCCCTATTTTTGTCATTTGCCTGATTATTTGGTTGATACTAAGCTTATCAGTCGCCATCTCAAAGCAACTGGGGACTATTGGTATTAATATCGTCACCCGCTTAATGGGTTTGGTATTAGCCGCCATGGCAGTTGAATTTATTGCGCATGGGCTAGTAGGCTTGTTTCCTAAATTAGCGAGCTAATTTATTGACTATTCGCATCACTCACGGGCTTTCGCTAAACAAGCAACTTAAGAGTAAAATAGTGAAATAATTTTAAAGAATCACATCATGCATCAAGCTTTACAACAAACAACGCAATGGATGCCACATGCCACTGTTGCAGCCATTGTAGAAAATAACGGTAAATTTCTATTAGTAGAAGAAATAACTGACCGCGGCAATCGATTCAATCAGCCTGCTGGCCATTTAGAAGATAATGAAACACTTATTGAAGCAGTGATGCGTGAAACATTGGAAGAAACCGCTTACACTTTCAAGCCAACCTCTTTGCTAGGCATTTATCACTGGAAGCATGAGCATAACGACACTACTTATTTGCGCTTTGCATATATTGGCAACGTGAGTAATCATCAACCAAATTTAGCGTTAGATGAAGGTATTATTCGTGCAGTTTGGATGTCTATTGATGAGATGCGTAGCATAGCTGCGCTCATGCGTAGCCCACAGGTTTTGACTTGCATAGAAGATTACCTAGATGGCAAGCAGTTTCCACTGTCAGTAATCACTCACTTATAAAACAGCATATAATTAACCCAAAGTATTCACTGATATTTAGATATGAATTTAAACAAATCTCAAAAAAAGAAAATCGTCGTCGGTCTA
This sequence comes from Methylotenera sp., assembly GCA_043732505.1. Taxonomy (GTDB): domain Bacteria; phylum Pseudomonadota; class Gammaproteobacteria; order Burkholderiales; family Methylophilaceae; genus Methylotenera. Next base: position 2,769 of record JAYTHN010000215.1, on the reverse strand, counting down.
TCCGGCGGCGTTGACTCATCTGTCACCGCACTATTGCTAAAAGAACAAGGCTATGAAGTCACAGGTCTGTTCATGAAAAATTGGGAAGATGATGACACTGATGAATATTGCTCAAGTAAGCAAGATTTAATTGATGCGGTTTCAATTGCCGACAAAATTGGCATTGATATTGAGGCGGTTAATTTCAGTACCGAGTACAAAGACATTGTATTTGCCAACTTTTTAAATGAGTACAAAGCTGGCCGTACGCCAAATCCTGACATTTTGTGTAATGCTGAAATTAAATTTAAAGCATTTCTAGACCATGCCATGACAATGGGTGCAGATTTAATTGCAACAGGCCATTATGCGCAAGTACGTGAAAATCAACTCAAACCTGGCTTATTTCAGTTAATGAAAGCAGATGACGGTAGCAAAGATCAAAGTTATTTTTTGTATCGTTTAAATCAAGCACAACTTTCTAAAACATTATTTCCGCTTGGCCAAATGCTAAAACGCGAAGTACGCGAAATAGCGCGTAATGCCGGCCTCATCAATGCTGACAAAAAAGATTCTACAGGTATTTGTTTTATTGGTGAGCGCCCTTTTCAGGAATTTTTAAGCAAATATTTACCACGTGAACCTGGAGATATCAAAACACCAGATGGTAAACTTGTCGGCCGTCACGAAGGTTTGATGTATTACACATTGGGTCAGCGGCAAGGTTTGAAAATCGGTGGTAGCCGCGAGAGCAACGGCGAACCATGGTTTGTAGCAGAAAAAGATATGGAAAATAATGTATTGATTGTCGTGCAAGGGCATGAGCATGCGTTGTTATTAAGCGATGGTTTGTTAGCGAGCCAACTCACTTGGATAGATACAGAACAGCCCATCACCAACTGGGTATATGCAGCAAAAACACGCTACCGCCAGCCTGATGCACCTTGTGAAATTGATGCATTAAGTGAAAATCAAGTTGAAATCAAATTTGGTCAAAAACAATGGGCGATTACGCCTGGCCAATCTGCAGCTGTATATGAAAGTAATGTCTGCCTAGGCGGCGGCATTATTACATCCGCAACTTAGTCATCCATTAATTAGTTAATTAGAAAGGTCATGCATGCCATTTTTCGGCATAGGTTTACATATTATTTTCGCTTTATTTTTTGCGATACATGCACTCAGAACTGGCCGTTCGATGTATTGGTTGTTTGTTTTATTTTCATTCCCTTTATTAGGCAGTATTGTTTATTTTTTTGCAGAATATCTACCTTCGTCAAAAGTAGAGCATGGCGTCAAACAAGCTTCTAGTAAAGCGCTAAAGTTGCTAGACCCTAGCCGAGCATTGCGTGATGCAATGCAAGCCTTCGATTTAATACCGACAGTACAAAATAGAATGCGGCTAGCGGCTGCCCTTGATGATGCAGGTGAATATGGCGAAGCAGTTGAGCAATTTGATGCCTGCCTTAATGGTCCATTTGCGAATGATTTAGAGGTTTGCTTTGGGGCAGCAAAAGCAAATATGCACTTCAACCGGCCACAAGTAGCAACATTGCTGCTAGAGGATATTAGAAAAAAACAAATTAGCTTTAGGACAGAGGAGTTAAGCTTGTTACTAGCTAATAGTTATGCGGCGAATAATGACAACATTCATGCAAGAAGTGAGTTTATACATGCCAATAATACATTTGGCTCTACTGAAATCCGAGCAAGTTATGCAATGTGGGCTGTAAATACAGGTGATATTGATACCGCTAAACAGCTACGTGCCGAGCTAGAAAAAGATTGGCAACATTGGAACAAGTACACACGCAACTTACATAAGCCTTTATTTAATGCATTAGATAGCGCAATCGCATCTTATCAATAAGATTGTAAAAATATAAATAAGTCATTGTTAAATAAGGACTTGTTAAATAAAAACTTAATAAAAATAAGCCATTAAGGAACTGGCAAACTATCTTCAAAGGATTTACGTTTTAACAAAGCAACGTGTAAACGTTCTAAATTTGGATAGTCAGCAGCCACATTCACTAAATCGCCAATACGTAAATTCACGTAACCAAGCATACAACCGACAGCAACATCTGCCAAACTAAAAGTGTCGTTCACGCACCACTTACTTTTTCCTAAATCATTATTCAAAGCTTGCAAACCATGCATGACTTTATCTAGCTGTTTGGTGATAAAAGTTGCACTTTGCACCTCATGTGATTTACGTTTTTCGTTCACAGTAGCCACAGTTGCATCACATACGCCATCGGCCAAGGCTTCCCAGCGACGCACCTTGATTTTTGAACCTAGATCCTGTGGTATTAAATGTGCAAGCGGTGTGCGATTATCTAAGTATTCCACAATCACGCGTGAATCATACAAACTCTCGTCATAATCTAGTACTAATACGGGTACTTTACCTAAAGGATTATATTGATTAACAATACAATCTGGCGCCCCCAATACGACCTCTAGCAGCGTAATGTCGATATGTTTTTCAGCCGCAACGATACGCACTTTACGAGCATATGGGCTATTGATGGTATAGAGAAGTTTCATAATAATAGGTAATGTAATTTTTATTTAAATTTGATGATTGGTAGCATTATAATTGAAACCACACTTACTCCATCAACACCATGACGCCATTTAATCAACATTACCCTGCAGGGTCACTCGCATTTCAACAACTGGTTGCTACCCAGGTACAAGCCGCGCTGCATGAAGACATCGGCACTGGTGACCTTACAGTAGCGCTTCTACCTCTGGCACAATTAGCTAAAGCCACTATTATCG
>JAYTHN010000214.1:0-1243 GCA_043732505.1 Methylotenera sp. | reverse complement strand
CTTTAATAGATTCTTAATGTTCAACTGAAAACCTTTATTCGTCTAAACAATTAGGCATATTAAAAAATACAGGCATATATCCCAGCAAATTTGATATTACTTTTTAGAAAATATAATTATTTTTTCTAATTAATATTTTACATTCTCCTCATGTTTTAAGCTTAATTATCATAGAGCACAATCACTTTATAAGGCCGGAGGCCTTACTTAATCTAGAATTAAGAGGCTGGATAAACGCCTTTGAGATGCGTTAATAAAAAAATATACAAGCATCAAAGAATTATCAGAGTGCTCACAATCGCTTAATTTGAGGACTAAGACCTAAGTCCAAACTTAAAATCAAACCCAATGAAATTATTTTGAGTTTTTACACAGCCTCGATCCAAAGCGGACTTTGATGTATAGATAACAGCAAGAATGCTTTTCTAACTCTTGTAAGCCTAAATAGGTTTGTACTTTAATTTATAGAGTGTAGAGTACAAAGCATAAATGGGGTTAACTTTTGGGGTGACTTGGGTAAATTTATTTGTAAAGTCATCTGTAAAGTTTGTAGCGATTTATCTGACAGACGCGCGCCACCAATATTTAGTAGTAACTGAGTGCGAAAATTTCGTTATCATTTAGCCCGAGCATATCTAAATTATGCCAGCTGAAATTGGTAATTTTTAGAGTAAATACCTAGCTTGATTAAAACACAGAACATTCAGTCGTAAGTATCACACTAAATTGTACCGCGCTTAGCCTTCCCTAATCGTCATTGGGGTAGTCATTTTTTTCAACATTGAATGTGAAAAACCAAACTATGTAGTTATTTGGATGTGGTTTCAAGTTTAGTTAATCTTTGAACTGAACAGCTAACATTATTTAAGGGTTAAAAGAAGAATTATGAAAATTACATCATAGGTATATGCATATGATGTGGATACTCTAAAGTTTCAGCAACTAGTTTTAATGCTTGTTCACATTCTTCTCTAGTGTTAGGGCCGCCCAAACAAATTCTAACGGCTTCAATCGCATTGCTATCTGTACTGAAAGCGACGCTTGAAACAACGCCAACGCCCTGTGTACGTAACTGCAGTGCAAATTCAGAAGCACGCCAACCTGCATTTACTGGGATTGGTAGCCACAAATGAAAGCCTTCGGTATTCGATAAATAAGGCCATGACTTGAGCACTTTTTCCGCAATTTGTTGCCTAGCATTCGATTCTGCTCGTATGGCTTTAAGCATTTCATTAGCCAACCC
>JAYTHN010000213.1:0-1244 GCA_043732505.1 Methylotenera sp. | reverse complement strand
AGCCTATATTGGCTTTTTCTGCCCATTTCACTTCTCCATGTTTTGGCTGTAAATCGCCAGCCAAGCAGCGTAAAAACGTAGTTTTACCAGTACCATTTTCACCAATAATAGCGACTTTTTCACCTGCTTCAAACATCATATCGACGTCATTAAATAGCGGTTTATCAAAGCCATGGCTCAGTTTTTTCAGCTCAACCGCATTGCGATAAAGCTTTTCACGCTCATCATATTCAAAGCGGATAAATGGATATTGGCGGCTTGAAGGTTTGAATTCTTCAATTTTGATTTTATCGATTTTCTTAGCGCGGCTGGTTGCCTGTTTAGCTTTAGAGGCATTGGCAGAGAAACGACGCACAAAGTCTTGTAACTCCGCGACCATTTGCTTGGCTTTGTCATTATCTTTAGTCGCCTGCGCACGTGCAGCCGTGCTAGCTTCCATGTAATCGTCATAATTACCTGGATACATCGCGATTTTTCCGTAATCCATGTCGCAGGTATGTGTACACACTTGGTTTAAAAAGTGTCTATCATGGGAAATAATCACCATAGTACAGTCACGATTATTCAGCACATCTTCTAACCAGCGGATCGTATTAATGTCCAAGTTATTGGTTGGCTCATCTAGCAATAGGATATCTGGGTTAGAAAATAGCGCTTGCACTAATAAAACACGCAATTTCCAACCTGGCGCAACAGCGCTCATTAAACCGTTATGTTGCTCAATCGGTATACCTACGCCGAGTAGTAATTCCCCAGCACGTGCTTCTGCTGTGTAACCATCATATTCCGCAAACACGCCTTCGAGTTCAGCGGCATTCATGTAGTCGTCTTCTGTAGCTTCTAAATTTGCATAGATCGCGTTTTTATCTACATTTGCTTTCCACATCTCTTCATGACCCATCATCACCACGTCCAACACACGTTGGTCTTCGTAGGCAAACTGGTCTTGATGAAGAAACGCCATGCGCTCATGGCTATCAATTGAAATATTGCCTGCACTAGGGACTAACTCGCCCGCTAATACTTTCATATAAGTAGATTTTCCACAGCCATTCGCACCAATTAAACCATAACGATTGTTATCGCCAAATTTAACTGAAACATTTTCAAACAGTGGCTTTGCGCCAAATTGCACAGTGATATTGTTGCTGATTAACACGGTTACTTCCTTAAATTTTAATGCTTAATGATTTATTAATATTGAGTATTCTGGTAGTTTATTCTGAAAATTTGTTCTGAATGAC
>JAYTHN010000212.1:0-1246 GCA_043732505.1 Methylotenera sp. | reverse complement strand
GCCTTCAGATGCGTCTTCATATCAACGTCACTTGAGTCAATCTAGTTCAGGAATGAAGTCATGGAGTAAGGCATTTTTGATAATCTTAGTATTATTCGTTATCGCATTTTTCGTGTTTCGTCACTACAGCAATGGTCAAAAAGCTATAGAACTCAGTAAGAAAGATGCGAAACGGCCAGCAACGGTAACTGCAATTGCCGCTAAGATTTCAAATATCAACGTGTATTTAAATGCGATAGGGACGGTTACTCCACGTAACAATGTCGTCATTAGAACGCATTTAGATGGCGAATTAATGCGTGTTCTGTTCAATGAAGGCAAATACGTCAAGCAGGGTGAGTTGCTGGCGGAGATTGATTCACGGCCGTATCAAGTGCAATTGGCTCAGGCACAAGGCCAATTAGCTAAAGATCAGGCCTTGCTCAAAAATGCTCAACTAGATCTCGAGCGCTACAAAACCTTACTTGCGCAAGACTCTGCACCAGAGCAACAAGTAGCGACACAAAATTCATTGGTCAATCAATATTTAGGGACTATTCAAACTGACCAGAGTCAGATTGATAATGCGAAGTTACAGCTTACTTATACCCGAATCACCGCGCCAATCAGTGGCCGCGTTGGTTTGCGTCAAGTAGATGCTGGCAATATTGTGCATCAGTCAGACGTGAATGGTATTTTAAGTATCGCCCAAGTTAAACCCATTACGGTTATTTTTTCTATTCCTCAAGATAGCTTAGCTTCAGTATTAGCGCCCTTACGTAAAGGCGATAAATTAGCGGTGATCGTGTATGGACGTGATCAGCAAAATAAATTGGCAGAGGGTTACCTATCTAGTGCAGATAACCAAATTGACACCACCACAGGGACAGTTAAACTGAAAGCACAATTCACGAATGATGATGAAAGTCTTTTTCCTAATCAGTTTGTGAATGTCAGAGTGCAACTAGGTATCAATAAAGACGCCACTGTTGTTCCTAATGCAGCCATTCAACGTGGTTCTCAAGGCACCTTTGTTTATCAAGTAAACGCTGATCAGACTATTGCTGTTAAGCCAGTGAAAGTGACTGTGACTGAAGGAAACTTAACCGCAGTGGAAGGTGAAATTAAAGCGGGTGATTTATTGGTAACAGATGGTGCTGATAAATTACGTGAAGGAGCTAAGGTTCAATTAGCCAAACCAGTTCAATCGGCAAATTTAAAAGATGAGCAGTCAGCAGGATCTAAGCATCAAAAACGGCCATCAGCA
>JAYTHN010000211.1:0-13912 GCA_043732505.1 Methylotenera sp. | reverse complement strand
CGTAATTCTAATATTTCAACAGCTGGTAATTTTTTACCTTCTAAAAACTCTAAAAATGCGCCACCTGCCGTTGAAATGTAATCAATTTTATCTTCAATGCCATATTTCTGAATCGCTGCAATAGTGTCACCACCGCCAGCAAGGGTAAACGCCTTAGTATTAGCAATTGCATGAGCAATAGTTTTAGTACCTTCACCAAATTGATCAAACTCAAATACACCTACTGGACCATTCCAAACCACAGTACCCGCATTTTTGATAATCTCTGCTATTTCATTAGCAGATTTCTCGCCAATATCAAAAATCATATCGTCTGTTGCCACATCAGCCACGTCTTTCTTAATTGCCACTTCGTTTGCATCAAATTTCTTAGCGCACACTACATCTACTGCAATCGGTACTGCTGCGCCTCTTTGGCTCATTTTGTCCATTAAAGTGCGTGCGACTGGCACCAAATCATCTTCACAAAGTGATTTACCTACTTCATTGCCTGCAGCCTTCAAAAAGGTATTCGCAATACCGCCACCCACCACCATTTGGTCGACTTTTTCTGACAAACTTTCTAACACTGTCAATTTAGTAGAAACCTTGCTACCACCTACTATCGCTACCATAGGTCTTGCTGGACTAAGTAAGGCTTTAGTTAGCGCTTCTAATTCATTCACTAAAAGAATACCTGCGGCGGCAACTGGTGCAAATTTTGCAACACCGTGGGTTGAAGCTTCTGCACGATGCGCAGTGCCAAAAGCATCCATCACAAAAATGTCGCAAAGGTTTGCATACTTTTGCGACAATTCATCCGTACTTTTCTTTTCACCTTTGTTGAATCGACAGTTTTCGAGCACCACTAGTTCACCCGTAGCCACTTCAAAACCACCATCGACCCAATCCTTGATTAAACGCACAGGTTTTTTCAATTTAGCTGAAATAACATCAACAACAGGCTTGAGTGAGTTTTCCTCTGAGTAAACGCCTTCTTCAGGACGGCCTAAATGTGAGGTGACCATGACCTTTGCCCCTGCTTTTAGCGCATATTCAATTGTCGCCATTGATGCAGTGATCCGTGCATCTGAAGTTACTTTGCCATCTGCAACAGGTACATTTAAATCTGCGCGAATAAGCACACGCTTGCCACGCAAATCCAAATCGGTCATTTTAATCACGTTCATTTTAATCCCCTACTTAGCAGACATCATCGCAACAACGTTATCTAACATACGGCAACTAAAGCCCCATTCGTTGTCGTACCATGCGCACACTTTCACTAGTAAACCGTCTTTGGTGACTTTAGTGAGAGTGGCATCAAAGTTTGAAGAAAATGCAGTATGGTTATAATCAATTGAAACTAGTGGCGCTTCGTTGTAAGACAAAATACCTTTTAGTGGGCCTGCAGAAGCTGCTTCATGCATGATGTGATTGATTTCTTCCTTAGTGGTTGGTCTTGCTGCGGTAAAAGTTAAATCCACCAGAGATACATTTAAAGTTGGTACGCGAATCGCGAATCCATCCAATTTACCATTCAATTCTGGCAACACTAACCCTACCGCTGCTGCTGCGCCAGTTTTAGTTGGAATCAATGAGGTAGTGGCAGAACGTGCACGACGCATATCTGAATGATGTGAATCTGTCAGCACTTGGTCGTTGGTGTAAGAGTGAATCGTATTCATTAAACCATTCACCACACCAATTTTTTGGTGCAACGGTTGTATCATTGGCGCTAAACCGTTAGTTGTGCAAGAGGCATTAGAAATAACCGTATTACTCGCTCTGATCACTTGATGGTTCACGCCATACACCACCGTTGCATCTACATCTTTATCACCAGGGGCTGACAGCAACACTTTTTTAGCACCTGCATCAATATGCGCTTGCGATTTAGCTTTACTGTTAAACGCGCCCGTACACTCCAATACAACATCAATCGCTAAATCACGCCAAGGCAATTCTGCTGGATCACGTGTCGCATAAGTTTTGATTTTATGGCTATTGATGATCATGTCATCGCCGTCTACGCCTACTTCAAAAGGGAATCGACCATGTGCGCTATCGTAGCGAGTTAAATGTGCATTACTTTCCGCATCACAGCCAGCACTGTTAATTGCAATAATCTCGATATCTTTGCGACCCGACTCATACAATGCACGTAACACCATGCGACCAATACGACCATAACCATTAATTGCCACTCGAATTGCCATGATAATCCCTAAACTTTTCTAATTAAATCAACACCAGCTAAATTAAGACTAGTTGAACATTCACTAACCCATGAGAAAAAGCAAAAACTTTACCAAAATTACCTTATAACCATATATAAGAACTATCGCAAATAGCCACTGCGATAATTTTATTTAAACACATGCTACCCAATTAAACGTTGTTAAATCAAACTCAAAATGAAACAAGGCACCCCAGCATTGAGGTGCCCAATTAACTAAACTACCAAGTTAGTTAAAGCACCGATTTAACAATAGCAACTACATTTTCAACTGTGAAACCAAAGTGCTTCATTAATACGCCACCTGGCGCTGATTCACCGAATGTATCGATACCCACTACAGCACCTTCTAAACCTACATATTTGCGCCAGAAGTCAGTAACACCAGCTTCAACCGCCACGCGTACAACGCCCGGAGTTAATACGCTGTCTTTGTAAGCTTTATCTTGACGGTCAAACACGTTAGTTGATGGCATTGAAACTACACGTACTTTAGTACCAGCAGCATTCAACTCAGCTGCTGCTTTAACCGCTAATTCAAGTTCAGAACCGTTAGCGATAATGATGACTTGTGCACCAGCAACATCAGACAACACATAACCACCTTTGCGCATTAAAGCAAACTGTGATGCATCATGTTTCATACCAGCTACGTTTTGACGGCTTAATACTAAGCTTGAAGGACCATCTTTACGCTCAACGGCAGCTACCCAAGATACAGCAGTTTCAGTTGAGTTACCTGGACGCCATACATCCATATTTGGAATTAAACGTAAACCAGCAGTATTTTCGATTGGTTGGTGTGTAGGACCATCTTCACCTTGACCGATAGAGTCATGGGTTAATACAGCAATCGTGCGTTGTTTCATCAATGCAGCCATACGCAATGCGCTTTTTGCATAGTCAGAGAACATGTGGAATGTACCGCCGAATGGAATCAAACCACCGTGCAATGTCATACCGTTCATAATTGCGAACATACCGAATTCACGTACGCCGTATGAAATATAGTTACCTGGTTTTTTAGCATCAACGTGTACAAAACTACCAGTTGAAGTTAAGTTTGAACCAGTCAAGTCAGCAGAACCGCCCAAGAACTCAGGCAATAATGGTGCTAATGCGCCAATCGTATTTTGTGAAGCTTTACGTGTTGCAACGCCTTCAGCTTTTTCGTTTGTGGCTGCGATAATCGCATCAGTTGCTTCTTTCCAGTTAGCTGGTAAATCACCTGCCATGCGACGTGTGAATTCTGCAGCTTCAGATGGGAATGCTTTTGCATATGCAACAAACTTGTCATTCCATGAAGATTCAGCAGCAGCGCCTTTTGCAGTTGCATCCCAACCAGCGTAAACATCAGCTGGAATCACAAATGGCTCGTAGTTCCAACCGATGTTTGCACGTGTAGCTGCAACTTCATCTAAACCTAATGCAGAACCGTGGCAATCGTGTGAACCTGATTTGTTTGGTGAACCCATACCAATCACTGTTTTACAGCAGATTAATGATGGTTTGTCTGTTACCAATTTAGCTGCAGCAATCGCAGCGCCGATAGCAGCAACATCATGACCATCTAATGACTGAACGTGCCAGCCATATGATTCAAAACGTTTAGCTGTATCATCTGTGTACCAACCTTCGATATGACCATCGATTGAGATACCATTGTCATCCCAAAACGCTGTTAACTTGCCCAAGCCCCAAGTACCAGCAAGTGCACAAGCTTCGTGAGAAACGCCTTCCATCATACAACCATCGCCCAAGAACACGTATGTGCTGTGGTCAACGATATCATGGCCAGGTTTGTTAAATTGGTGGGCCATTAACTTTTCAGCCATCGCAAAACCAACTCCGTTTGCAATACCTTGGCCTAATGGACCTGTTGTTGTTTCAATACCAGGCGCATAGCCATATTCTGGGTGACCAGCACATTTTGAGTGCAATTGACGAAATGTTTTGATTTCATCCATTGGCAATGCGTAACCTGTGAGGTGTAGCAATGAATAAATCAACATTGAACCGTGACCGTTAGAAAGCACAAAGCGATCGCGATTAGACCAGTTAGGATTTTTTGGGTTATGGCTTAAATGGTGATTCCAGAGCTCTTCAGCAATTTCTGCCATGCCCATAGGCGCGCCAGGGTGGCCAGAGTTAGCTTTTTGTACCGCATCCATAGATAACGCACGAATGGCGTTGGCTAGGTCTTTACGTGATGCCATTGTATTCTCCCTAATAATTAATTTTGTTAAATCTTTAGACTTTTGATTAAATCTTAGACTGAAATGCAGTAATGTTTCGTGCTTTATAGATAATTACTTTAAAAAATCGTATAAAAAATTTAGTCAATTCTTCAAAAAGCTAATTACAAAATTACCGAATACAGTAAAGTTTTAACCGCTTTTTAACAAAGGTTAAATTATTGCTTAGATAGCCCTTTTCGGCAAGTACAACATCAGGAATATAAGTAGTAAGTAAAGATAAAAAAACTCTAAATTATCTTGGTATGCAGTTTATCCAGTTTATAGTTCATGAGTATGCGTACCATTTAATATGTGCATAAACTATAATGTTAACAAGTCAACACTCATAGTTGATAGTTAATAAACTTTGGAATGCAATCTGCTTATGTCTGCACCTAACACCTTTGACCCCACCTTAAGTCTGCTATTCGGACCAGATCAAATCGATCTGATTCGTATCGAAACTTTAGCGGATATTTTTGAAGCCACTGTAAAGAAATGGTCAGAAAAAATTGCGCTTAATTTTGGAGAACGAACAGTTAGCTATAACGAACTTAATCAGGTGGGTGATAAAGTTGCATCGCGACTCATAGAAAATGGTGTCAAACCTGGACAAATAGTTGGTCTTTGGTTACCACGCGGCATTGAGCTTCTGACCATGCAGCTAGGTATTACCAAGGCTGGCGCTGCTTGGCTGCCTTTTGATGCAGACACGCCGGTTGATCGGATTGCAGTATGCCTCAACGACGCTCAAGCTATAGGCCTACTGAGTTGCGAAGCTTTTATACCGCGGCTGCAAGATTTTATGCAAGCAGATTTTATGCAAAAAGTATGGGCTGCTGAAAACCTACTTACTTCAAGTGAAACCCTGTTACAAAAGCGCTCTGGTGTTTTACCAGAACATCCGGCATATGTTATCTATACTTCTGGGTCAACTGGTAAGCCTAAAGGCATTCAAATTAATCAGGGGGCAATTTGCCATTTTTTGCGTAGTGAAAATAGCCAGCTAGGCATTCAGCAGACAGATCGGGTTTATCAAGGTTTCTCAGTTGCTTTTGATATGTCCTTTGAGGAAATATGGATCAGCTATTTAGTTGGTGCCACACTTTGGATTGCCCCGAAAGAATTAGCAACAGACCCTGAGGCATTGCCATTAGCGCTTGTAAAGCAAGAAATTACGGTGCTTCACGCTGTACCAACCTTACTTGCATTGTTTAATCGTGAACTGCCTAATCTTCGTATTATTAATTTAGGCGGTGAAGCTTGTCCAGAGGCTTTAGTAACTCGCTGGGCTAACCCAAAACGCAAACTTTTTAATACTTACGGCCCAACTGAAGCCACTGTTTCAGCTAGCTTAGCTGAACTACACGTTAATGAGCCCGTTACGATTGGTCGACCTTTACCTAACTATGTATTGTTAGTCATCGACCAAGAAACAGCCAACGGTATACGTTTACTACCTCTTGGACAAACTGGAGAGTTGTGTATTAGTGGACCTGGCGTCGCTGCAGGTTATCTAGGACGTCCCGAACTTACGGCTGAAAAGTTCATAATTAATCCATTTGCTAAGGGAATATACGATCAAAGGCTCTATCGCACTGGTGATCTAGCAAAAATTGATGAGAATGGCTGTGTCCAATGCTTAGGTCGCACTGATGATCAAGTGAAAATTCGTGGATTTAGAGTGGAGTTAGGAGAAATTGAAGCCGCCTTATCCAAGCAATCAAGTATCAACACTGCGGCCGTTATTTTGCGTAATGACGATGGAATTGAACGTCTAATTGCCTATATTATTACAGAAGATAGTATTGCGCCAAATCAAACCACTTTACGAGGTGCATTAGCTACAAACCTGCCGCCATATATGATACCAAGTCACATTGTGACGTTATCTGAGATGCCGCGGCTAACTTCTGGGAAAATTGACCGTAAAGCTTTACGCGCATTGCCATTAGATAGTTTAAATATCAACATTTGTGATTCTGATATTCCAGAAAATCAAGCCGAAGAAGTGCTCTTTATTGAGCTTAATAAATTATTTCCTGGCCAACCAGTACAAAGAAATGCAGACTTCTTCTCTGATTTAGGTGGCCATTCTTTGCTTGCTGCCCGCTTAGCTTCAGCATTACGCAGTACTGCACAATTTTCTAGCTTTACCGTACGGGATATTTATCAACATCGTCAAATTGGTAAAATTGCTGAAATTTTAAGTGAAATTCCAACTGCTCTACCTAATATAGAGCCATCCTGGGTACCGCCTTCAGCAGTCAAAAGATGGAGTTGTGGTGCAGTACAAGCTATCACTATCCCCGCTTTAGTTTTATTACGTATGTCGCAATGGTTAGCTTCATTTTTTACTTATCATTTCTTTACTGGCGACCCTGGTGACTCTGTAGCTTTGGCAGTGACGGCATCAGTTGGTGTATTTTTGCTGGCTACAGTATTTAGTTTTGCAATTGCAATTGCAGGTAAATGGCTAATTGCAGGGCGCATTAAGGCTGGCCGCTACCCACTTTGGGGCTTGACCTATTTTCGTTGGTGGCTAGCAGATCGTTTAATTGAAGGCGCCCCGCTTTATATGTTGGGTGGGTCAACCCTATATGTATGGTGGCTAAGGGCGCTAGGCGCTAAAGTTGGCAAAGAAGTAAATATTGGTTCGCTCTCACTTCGTGCCCATGACTTACTCGTTATTGGTGATGGCGTAAGTATAGGCAATACAGTTAATTTAGAAAATGCACGCGTCGAACATGGTGTATTGATCTTAGGTAACATTACATTAGCAACTGAAGCTTGTGTGGACTCATACGCAATATTGGAAGGTAATACTAGCATCGGGGAATATGGTCACCTTGATGGCTTATCTGCGCTTAGCGATGGTATGCATGTCCCTGCATCACGTATTTGGAGCGGCTCTCCAGCTCGAGATATTGGCGCTTTTGATCACACATTACAAATGCCTAGACCCGCAGTTTCTGAGACACGTCTTTTTGGAGAAGCCTTATTTTTTATCGCTGGTGTTTTGACCACTGCGACACTTTTTTTCATTCCAATTTTCCCCAGTATGATTTTAATAGACTGGATAGATGAAAGCTATCCTTGGTTGCAATACGGTGGAATGGCTTTCCAGCTATTTAAATATTTTTTACTGGCATTTCCGGCGACAGCTATTCTTATTGTCTTAACAGTATTGGTTTCAGCCGCTTTACGCTGGGCTGTTTTAATGCGTTTAAAAGCTGGTTGCTGGCCAGTTCATAGCAACGTTTATTGCAGAAGATGGCTAGTTAATCAAATTCAAGAATCTAGTTTAAATATCTTACACGGTGTTTATGCAACAGTTTATGCGCCATTTTGGTACCGTTTACTGGGTGCAAAAGTAGGTCGAGATGCAGAAATATCTACAGCACAAGGTGTAGTGCCAGATTTGCTCACATTAGGAGATGAGTCGTTTATTGCTGATGGTGTAATGCTGGGTGATGAATCAATCGAAGGTGGCTGGATGCGTACACAACCTACGGTAATATCTAAGCGCTGCTTTGTTGGCAATGGAGCCTACATCCCAGATGGCACAATATTACCCGAAAATGTCCTGATAGGTGTTCACTCGCGCGCGCCACGCAATGAAGACATGCGTAATGGTGACACATGGCTTGGCTCTCCCGCAATAAATTTGCCTGCACGTGAACAAGCTGCTGGCTTTGCTGAGTCGCTAACGTTTAAGCCCTCTTTCTTGCGCAGACTAGGTCGAGGTTTAGTTGAGGCATACCGCATCATCACACCTCATGCCGTTATCATTGCGGTAGGTTACACAATAGTACTCAATTCAATGCCATTTGCAGAGGCAGGGCGTTGGAGCGTAGTGGCTCTACATCTAATAGTAGCTGGATTACTTTATGGTTTAGGTGGATTCATCTTTATAGCAACGCTAAAGTGGCTGTTTATTTTTCGTTATAAAAAACGTTCACAACCAATGTGGACTCCATTTGTTTGGGTATCAGAAGGGATAACCAACCTTTATGAAGGTGTTGTTGTGCCTAACTTTATGCGCTATCTACGTGGCACTCCATGGCTACCTATTGCATTTAATCTGCTTGGTAGCCGCATTGGGAGAGGTGTTTATTTAGATACCACCGACCTAACAGAATTTGATTGCGTGACCATTGGCGAATATAGTGAGCTTAATGCGCTTGTTTGCCCACAAACGCATTTATTTGAAGATCGCATCATGAAAATAGATCATGTAAATATTGGTAAGCGTGTCTATATTGGTGCTCGAAGCACCGTTCTTTACAGTGCTTTTGTTGACGACAATGCTAAGCTTGGGCCTTTAACGTTAGTAATGAAGGGCGAAAGTATTCCTGCAAACTCCCACTGGCATGGCAGTCCCGCAATACCAGATAGGTCATAAATGGGTCAGTTGCCGCTCACTGTATATGAATGGCCTTCTTCAAAAGGTAGCTTGAAATTACATGATGGTTTATTAGTAATAGCTTTACGAACAGATGCTGAAATGTCACGAATTCAGGCTCGAATTCAAGTCCGTGAAGCTTTAAAACAATTATTAGCAATTTTATTAAGTTATCCAATTAACAAAATCACGATTTTTTCAGAGCCTGGGCAAGCTGTTAGACTTTTGCAACCGAAAGAGAATATCGGCATTTCTATTAGTCATGAGCATGAACTGTCAATCGCAGCAGTCAATATGAATGGCTATTGCGGTATTGACATGATGTCCATAAGCAACATTTCTAATTTAGATGAAATTAATGTCATTGCTGCAGACTATCTTGGCAGTCAAACAGCCACCAATATTTCTAAATTACCAACACACCAACGAATTAAAGCATTTGCTAAAGCTTGGACTGAGTTTGAGGCTTACATGAAGTGTAAAGGTGAGCCTATTGTTGAATGGAGTCCGACTAGGGATAATCTAGCTAGTAATTACAGTTATAAAGCATTGAAACTACCTCAAAGTTATATTGGCACTATTGCTTATGCAAAAAAAGCATAAATAATAAATATAATAGCGTTCGCTATATTTTTTCACGTAATTCAACCTCTTAAGTCAGTCAATTCCTACATTAATTTCGGACATTACCTTATTCGATATTTTTTTCATGTGCCTAGAATAAGGTTTGTGTTTTGCAAAACTTTATTTTTAATACATAAGGAAATATTATGAAAACGAATATTAAAACTCTTTTAGTGATTGGTGCTTTAGTAGCGCCGTTGTCTACTTTTGCAGCGGATGGCGATACAGTTTCTACAAAAATGGGTGATGCAGTGATTACCATTAAAGTTAAAGCGGAGTTTGCTAAAGATAAATTAGTAAGTGCTACTGATATTAAAGTAGAAACAGATAGTAACGGTCTAGTTCAATTATCTGGCAAAGCAAAAACTCAAGCTGAAGCTGATAAAGCCGTTACAATTGCAAAAAATACTAAAGGTGTCACTTCAGTTAAAAATGATATCGTTGTAACTCAGTAATATTTAATTAGTTTAGATATTTTTTTTCATTTACAGTTTTGGTTTAGTAGTCTTAACAAAAGAGCATTGTTTAGATAATGACTGAAACATCTTTTCCAGTCTATCTACATCCACTACCAGATCAATACTAAGAGATAATGAACAATTGAACAAATTTGTCACCGGCCGAACAACGTTAAGCCGTGTTGGTTTGCCAGATGACATCGGTGGCGTGATTGCTTCATTATTGTCAGAAGGTAATAGCTGGGTTAATGTACAAAGGTTTGAAGCTTCTGGCGGGATGTTCATCTAAATTAATAGTTAATTCCTTGGCTATGCTATTAGCCAAGGAATTTGAATTGAATTAATTGTGACACAAAACTTACAGAAATCAATCCGACCAGATAGTCATGCGATTAGACAACATCACAAAGCCAAGTAGCATACTGAATGGAAACCAGCCATTAACAGGTATTGATGAATGGTTTCGATTGGCTTTTTGATAAACCACAGAACTTACTACCACCTACTCAGATTTTACCAATTGTAACTTCGAATCATCTTTAAATACTGTACTCCCAACTTCCAATGAAGCTGTTCTAGTCTCTGCACCTGCATTTGTATTTGCCATGCTTAAAACTGGAGCAACTGTTATTAGTACTACAAACATTATATTCATTATTTTTTTACATTATTATCACCATTTAACTTTTAAATTACTTAAAGTAGTAATTGCAAATTTAATGCAAATAAAATATTGATAAAAAACCAATATAATCAATAGGGTATTTCTTTTAGATTACTTTATATCGTCAAGTTATCGACACTTGTGTCATTAAAACTATTATTCTATAAAAGTAGTAACGATGATTTATCATCAAGAAATAATTAGCGCTAATTTTGGTTGAATACAAATATGGGCATGTCTTTTTATATCGCTTTATTCATGCACATAGGTCGTTTATTAATTTCAAGTTTTTTCACAAATTAAAAAATCAGAATAAGTGCACACTTTTAAGCAGCAGGTTTCCTCATCGTCACAAACTCCTCAGCCGCCGTTGGGTGTATGCCTATCGTGCTATCAAACACCGCCTTTGTTGCGCCTGCGCGAATCGCTACTGCCATGCCTTGAATAATCTCACCTGCATCTGGCCCTACCATATGTATACCGACGACTTTATCAGTACTGCGCACCACTAGCATTTTCATAAACGTACGCTCACTGCTACCTGAAAGTGTATTTTTCATGGGTTTAAATTCAGATTTATAAACATCGATATCTGAATACTCTTCATGCGCCTTCGCTTCTGTTAAACCTACTGTACCGATATTCGGTTGGCTAAATACAGCGGTTGGAATATTGTCATAATCCACTACACCTGTTTTGCTGGCGTACAACTTATTCACAAGTGCCATGCCTTCAGCAGTAGCGACTGGCGTAAGATTAACGCGATTTGTCACATCGCCAAGTGCATAGATTGATGGCACGTTGGTTTGGTAATCGTCATTCACTTTAATAGCGCCCATCTCATCCAATGCTACACCAAGCGCCTCAAGACCAAGATTTTTAGTGTTTGGTACACGCCCAGTCGCATACATGACCAATTCCGTTGGGATGGTTGTTCCAGCAGTGGTATGTACAGTTAACCCTTCACATTGCAAATCAATTTTGTCCACGCTGGTATTAAACATAAACTTAATGCCTTTTTTGGCCATCTCAGCAACTAAAAAGTCGCGTACATCTTCATCGAAACCGCGCAAAACTTTATCGCCACGCTCAAAAATCGTCACGTCCACACCCAAGCCATGCATAATGCCTGCAAACTCAACGGCAATATAACCACCCCCTACAATCACCATTTGGCTAGGTAATTTTGGTAGGTTAAAAATCTCGTTCGAGGTGACAATATGCTCTTTGCCTTCAACATCTGGCACAAACGGCCAGCCGCCTGTAGCGACGATAATTCGTTCCGCTGAGTAAGTTTTGTCGCCTACTTTTACTGTGTGTGCATCCACAAATGTAGCGCGACCATTGACTACATGCACACCGCTATCACGCAATAATTTGTCGTACACGCTTTGTAGTCTGCCAATTTCGTTATCTTTACTTGCAACCAAGCTAGCCCAATTAAAACGTGGATTGTCTACAGACCAACCAAAGCCAGCGGAGCCGCTAAAGCTCTCACTAAATTGTGAGGCATAAACGTAAAGCTTTTTAGGTACACACCCTACGTTTACACAGGTGCCGCCAAAATAGCGGTCTTCCGCGATTGCGACGTTTGCTCCATGACCAGCCGCCATACGTGCAGCACGCACGCCGCCCGAGCCTGCGCCGACGACGAATAGATCGTAATCAAATTTTGTAGTAGGGATGTACTTATGTTCGTTATGACTAGTCAATTGAATTCTCACTAAAGATTTTTACAAAGTTTGAACGTTAAATTCTTACTGGTGATTAATTGCATATTCAATGAAAAAAGGCGATGTATTTCACATCACCTTTTTTCAGAACAGCTTAATCAGCGATTTATTTTTTCAAATATTTCAAGATAGTATCTGCATCACTTACTTCAAATGGATCTGCACCGAAGTTATCATCTTTGCCTGGTTCAACGAACATTTGTTTCACTTCGCCGTCTTCTACAAGCATTGAATAGCGCCATGAGCGATCACCAAAACCTAGATTGTATTTTTGCACTAACATGCCCATGCCACGTGTGAAATCACCGTTACCATCTGGCAACATTTTCACATTTTTAACGCCCAAGTTTTTGCCCCATTGGAACATCACAAACGCATCATTTACGCTTAAGCAGTAGATATCATCAACACCTTGTGCTTTGAATTCTTCATATTTAGCTTCATAGCCAGGTAAATGGGTGCCTGAACATGTAGGTGTGAACGCACCTGGAAGTGCCACGATAATGACTTTTTTACCTTTAAAAATGTCAGCTGTTGTTACATCTTGCCAACGGAATGGATTCTCGCCGCCAATGCTTTCGTCACGTACACGCGTTTTGAAGGTTACATTAGGTACATTTACAATCATGATTATTTCCTCTGTTTGAATGAATTAAAAAAACTATTTATTTGCATACTACTTGATACAAGATCTATTATCATATGGCAAGACTAAATTTTAATGAATTCAATTAAATTTATTGAATTGATAGTTTATTTTTATCACAAAGTTTCTATTGATATATTTATTAGATCACCCTGCAAGATATACTAAGCGACCTGTATCGGCAGAGGTTAAAACAGCTCCAATCGCTTTACAGTTGGCTTTTGCATCAGCGAAATTTAATAATAGCGGTTCGTTATTGAGTACACAATCGCTAAAGTGTTCAATTTCTAAATTAAAGTGATTGCTTGGTGCAAAACGTTCTTCGGCGTATTTGCCATCTTCTAATGCCCATGAAATAACAGGCACATCACTTTGAAATACCCAAGCAGCGTGACATTTTACCCAACCTTTGGTACCAATAATTTCATATTCAGATTTGCGTGATCGCTCAAAACTTACATCAAAATGACCAAATAATGCGCGGCCTTCTGCATCTTTACCAAAATCTAAAACACCACTGGTAACGATATCTGCGCCGACCTCGTTAAATTTTGCATGGGCTGTAATTGAAACTGGTTCTGCTGGCTTGATCTCTTTTTGACCATTAGCTAAACCCATAGCCCAACGCAATGAGTGAATCGCGTAAGGACCAATATCCCACATCGCACCACCACCACGTTGATGGCTGCTGGCAATGCGATACATGCGTGCTGGCTTCATAAGAAAAGAGTAAGTAGCACGCACCGAAAGTACATCGCCGATTAAGCCAGATTTTACAATTTCATTTATACGCGCATGTTGCGGGTGAAAGCGGTACATAAAGCCTTCCATTACTATGACTTTGTTATTAGTCGCAGTCGCTTCAATCGCTTCAATATCTTTTACAGTTAGCGCCATTGGCTTTTCAATCAACACATGCTTACCTGC